>NZ_JBEXJT010000018.1:0-106037 GCF_040609255.1 Kitasatospora sp. NPDC004723
TGACTTTTGGCACGCTGTTGAGTTCTCAAGGAACGGACGCTTCCTTCAGGCGGCTTTCACACCGGCCCTCCGGGCGCTTCGTTCTTTCGTGTTTCCAGCTTACCAGATGTTTTCCGTGCCGTTCCCGGCGCTTCCTTCATCCAACTCGCTGGCGTCTTCTGCGGCTTGACGCCCCGTCCGACGTTTCAAACTCTAGCCGATCACCGCTCCGAAAAGCGAATCCGGCCGCAATCCCTAAAAACAGGCACACCAAATAAACCCTGAGCCGGAACGCGTCGAAACAAATAACGACACGCCTCGGCCCGTAACCGGGAAGAGGTGGTGTTTCAGAGGATTGGCTGCCCCGGGACCGTCCGCGCCGATGCGTGTCCGGTGCTCCCTGCCAGGCAGCTCGAAGAACACTAGACCTCTCGGGCGGCCGAGTCAAGCGCCGGTCTTCCTCCGGGGGACTGATCGTCGTCCACCAGCTGGAAGACCAGCACGGCGACGTCGTCGTCGTGCTCGGAGGTGACCCCCATGGCCCGCAGCAGGCGGGCGCAGACCACCTCGGGCGTGCCGACCGCGCCGCCGAGGGTGCGGGCGAGCTGGTCGAGGCCCTGGTCGATGTCCTCGTCACGGCGTTCGACCAAGCCGTCCGTATAGAGGACGCCGGTGGTGCCGGGCAGCAGCCGGAGGGTGTGCGAGACGTGGACTCCTCCCCCGGTCCCCAGTGGCGGGCCGTTCTGCTCCTCACTGCGCAGGACGGTGCCGTCGGGGCAGCGCAGCAGGATCGGGAGGTGGCCGGCGGAGGCGTAGCCGAGGGTGCGGCGCCGCGGGTCCCAGACGGCGTAGGCGCAGGTGGCGATCTGGTTGGCGTCGATCTCCATGGCGAGGCCGTCGAGCAGGGTCATCACCTTGTGCGGGGGGAGGTCGAGCCGGGCGTAGGCGCGGACGGCGGTGCGGAGCTGGCCCATGACGGCGGCGGCGCGCAGGCCCCGGCCCATGACGTCGCCGATGACGAGGGCGGTGCGGCCGCCGCCGATGGCGATGACGTCGTACCAGTCGCCGCCGACCGCGGCCTCGGCTCCGCCGGGCTGGTAGGTGGCGGCGACCCGGAGGTCGGCCGGCTGGTCGAGCTTCTGCGGGAGGAGGCTGCGCTGGAGGGTGACGGCGGCCTCGCGGTGGCGGCGTTCGGATTCGCGCAGCCGGGCGGCGGCCAGCACCTGGTCGGTGACCTCGGCGGCGAAGACGAGGACGCCGGAGGTCGGGTCGTCGCTCGTTGGAGTGGAAAGTGCGGGCCGGCCGTCGGGGCCCGCACGGCCCGGGTCGCGGGTGAGGGGGACGCAGGAGACGTTGTAGTAGCGGTTGCCGGTGAGGCCGAGGATGCAGCGGGCCTTGACGCTGCGCGGGCTGCCGCCGCGGATCACCTGGTCCATCAGGGGCAGGACGCCGAGGGTGCCGAGTTCGGGCAGTGCGTCGCAGGCGGGCAGGCCGGTGGGGCGCTCGCCGAAGAGTTCGCGGTAGGCGCGGTTGGCGTAGCCGAGCTGGTGCAGCGGGCCGTAGGTGACCGCGACCGGGGCCGGGATGCGGTTGAGGACCTCGCGGAGGTCCTGGGGCCGGTGGGGGTCGAGCACGCCGGTGGGGTCGAGGGCGTCGGCGGTGTCGGCTTGTCCGGCGGGGCCGGTGGGGTCGCGGGGGCCGGGCACCACGACGGCGTCGCCGGACGGCGCGCCGCGGTCGGTGCCGGCCCCGGACGGCGGGGTGGCACGCCACGGGACTCCGGTGAGCCGGGCGCTCCAGCGCATGAGGTTCAAACGACGGCCGCTTCCTCGGGTTCCAGACATATCATCACTTTTTGTGCACTCGTCAGCACACGGGGTAATGACTCGGTCGGGCAGATCCTGTCAGGCGGAGGCCCGATTCCGGAAGTCGTCCGCGCCGGGCGGGCCGCCCGGGCGGCTCACACCGGACGCTCGTCGGCCGGGGCCTGCCGTTCGGGCCGGCCGAGCGGGACGACCTCGCGGGGGAAGAACCCGGCCAGCACCCAGTCCGCCAGGACCCGCACCCGTCGCTCGCTGCTCGGCAGCCGGCGCAGATGGCGGGCCCGGTGCAGCCACCAGGCGCGGCGCCCGGTGAGCCGTCCGCCGCGCCGGGTGTGGGCGACCGCCCGGCCCAGGCCCAGTGAGGTGGAACAGGACGGGGCCTCGGGCCGGTACTCGGCGATGCCGGGCGCGTGCGGGCCGCCCTCCAGTGCGACCAGCACATTGGCGGCCAGCAGTCCGGCCTGCGCGAAGGCGTGCTGGGCGTTCGGCGCGCACGGCGCCCCCTCCGCGTGCGGGTCGGGTACGGCGGCGCAGTCCCCGGCGGCCCACGCTCCCGGCAGCGCGCGGCCGTCCGGGCCCAGCACCTGGAGGGTGGGCAGACAGCGGATCCGGCCGGCGGTGTCCAGCGGCAGATCGGTGGCGCGCAGCACCGGGTTCGGGCGGACCCCGGCCGTCCAGACCAGGGTGCGGGCGGCGAACCGGCTGCCGTCGGAGAGCGCCATGACCCCGCCGACGGCCGACTCCAGGGTGGTGCGCAGACGGACGTCGACGCTGCGCTCGCGCAGTTGGTCCAGGGTGTGGTCGGCGAGTTCGGGCGACTCCTCGGCGAGGATCCGGTCGGTGGCCTCGACCAGCACCCAGCGCAGGTCCTCGGGGGCGATGTTGTGGTGGCCGCGGACGGCGTACCGGGCCATGTCCTCCAGCTCGGCCAGCGCGCCGACCCCCGCGTAGCCGGCTCCGACGAACACGAAGGTGAGCGCGGCCTGGCGGAGCGCCGGGTCGCGGGTGGTGGCGGCCAGGTCGAGCTGCTCCAGGACGTGGTTGCGCAGGCCGACGGCCTCGCCGACGGTGGAGAAGCCCCGGCCGTGCTCGGCCAGCCCGGGGACGGACGCGGTGCGGGAGACCGCGCCGGGGGCGAGCACCAGGACGTCGTAGTCGAGTTCGACCGGCGCGGGCGGTTCGCCCCGGCCGGCGGCGTCGGCCCAGGCCCGGCGGGTGGCGTGCTCGATCCGGGTGATCCGGGCGGTCAGCACCTTGCACTCGGTGAGCTCGCGGCGCAGCGGCACCACCACGTGCCGGGGGTCGATGCTGCCGGCGGCGACCTCCGCGAGCAGCGGGTGGTAGGTGAGGTAGGCCTGTGGCTCGACCACGGTGAGGTGGACCTCGCCGCGGCGCAGCCGCCCGCGCAGGCCGCGCTGGAGGTGCAGCGCCGCGGCCATGCCCGCGCAGCCGCCGCCGACGATCAGGATCCTGATGGCGCACCTCCTGTCGATGGGGCCCGGCGCCCGCCTTCGACCGGGCATGCCCCCATCACGCCCCCCAATAAAGGACCGTCGGCGCCGTCTTGTCCACCGTCCGTACCGTGACGGATGGGGCCGCTGAGGTCCGGCGGGGACAGATGTGCTGCCGGGGTGAGTTTCTGACGCACTTTCGGCCTCGAACGGCCGTGAACTATGGTCGGATTGTGTGGCGGCGCGGCCACTGCCATGTCAACTGGCGGCGACGCACCGTGGAGCGGCCATTACGGCCAGTTCTAGTGTTGGCGGGAGAACCCGACTGCGGGACCGTGATCCGGGGAAGGGTAGTTCCCGGACAAGGCCCCGGACGGGCGCCGACACGCCGTGTCCGATCGCCTCGATCGGGCCGGCGGCGCCCGCCGGATCGGGGTCCGGGTGTTCTGCGCGTGGCCGCACCCGCGGTCGGGCGTCCCCGGGCGGCACCATCAACGGCACGAGCGATGGGTCATCGGTCATTTCTTTCAGGCGTAGCTGCACCGGGGGGTGCAGGGGCGGGCGACGACAGGGTCCGGAACCGGACGCCTGCGGGGGAGAGTTGGGATGATGGAACAGGAGCGACTGTTGGGACGAGCGGGTGCGGCACACCCCGTCCAGGGCGTGGTGCCGGAGCAACGCGGGCCGGCCGAGCCACCCGGAGATTCCGGTGCGGCCGGCGTCCCCGGGCCGACCGGGACGGCGTACACGGCGGTCCCGTACCGGGGCGGCGAGACGACGCAGGCCGGTGGGCCCCCGTCGGGTGCGCGGCTGCGGGTCGACGCCCGCCGGAACCTGGAGAGCGTGCTGCGTGCGGCGCGTGAGGTGTTCGGCGAGTTCGGCTACGGCGCGCCGATGGAGGAGGTGGCGCGGCGGGCCGGGGTCGGCGTGGGCACGGTGTACCGGCGCTTCCCGAGCAAGGAGGTACTGGTCCAGCGGATCGCGGCCGAGGAGGTCGCCTGGCTGACCGCCCAGGCGCGCGAGTCGCTGTACGGCGGCTCCGGCGCGTGGGAGGCGCTGGCCGGGTACCTGGCACGCGCGGTGTCCACCGGGGCCGGGCGGCTGCTGCCGCCGGAGGCGTTCCGGTACGCCGAGGAGCTGGGGCGGGTGCCCGAGCAGCGTTCGCCGGAACCGGTAGGACCGGTCGGGTCGGTCGGCGGGTTCGGCGCCGTGCTGTACGAGCCGCTGCGCGGCGAGGCGGCGGCGTCCCGCGGGTTCGCGGACTCCGGGGTCCGGGCGAGCGAGGCCGAGGCCGCGGCGCTGGTCGCCGACGCCGACCCGAGGCTGCTGCTGCAGTTACTCGCGGCGCTGGTCGCGCGGGCGGGTGCGGCCGGTGAGCTGCGGCCCGGGGTCACCGTCGCGGACGTGGTGCTGGTGCTGACGGCGTCCGTGCCGGTGCACGCGTGGCGCGGTGCCCCGGCGGGCGGTGTCGGGGCCGGGACGGTACCGACAGCCGTTGGCTCGGGTGCGGCGGGCCCGGTGGCCGGGGAGCCGCCGCAGCCGGCCACTGATGGGCAGACGGACGGCCAACCCGTCGAAGGCCCGTCGGACCGGCTGCTGCAGATCCTGCTCGACGGCCTGCGGGCCCGCTGAACGTCACCCCGCCGGACGGCCACCGTCCGCTGCGGGCAAGGAGGTTGGGGAACCGGGCAGCGCGTGGAACGGGGTCGCGCGCCCGGCGTGAGCGACGTCCGCCAGGACGCCGCGCGGCAGGCGAACACATCCGCGACGGCCCCACGGAAGAGTGGGTCACGGCCGGTCCGGCTACCGCCCAACTCTGCCCTATGCCATCCTTTGCCCGTGGTTGGAGCCAATGTCCCGATGCGCGCCGTTCGCGTGCCCTCGGCGCCGTGCAGCGGGAGCTCGTGCGCCCACGCACTCCCGCGCGCCCTGCCACACTACGGGGGCTGTCGTGGAATCTGGGGTCCGTTGTGAGCGCCGAGGAACAGAACGACTACGGATACGGCCTCGACTTCGGCCGGTCCGCCGGGACCGGGCCCGACCGGGGGGCCGACTGGAGGCCCAGCGGCCCGGGCACCGATGCCGGGGGCCCCGGCGGCGGTTCGACGGCCGGTTCGACGGCGTCCGGACAGCTGCCATCGGGGCAGGCGCGGTCCGGCCACGTCCAGTCGGGGCAGATGCAGTCGGGGCAGGTCCACTCGGGACAGGCCCACTCCGGGCTGTCGGCGGGCCAGGTGCCGGACCAGGCCGGGATGCCCAGCCGTGAGACCCTTTCCGCCTCCGCCGCCGCGTTCCCCCAGGGCCGCGTCCCCGGGCAGGCCCCCGCCGGGCGCGGCGGCGTCACCCCGGAGGCCTTCGTCGGCCCCGGCGCCCCGGCACGCCCCACCGTGCCCGCGCCCGCCGATCCGGTCGACGGCGAACGTCCGCCCTCCGACGCCGAGTTGACCGCGCTCGTGCGGGCCGGCGACGACACCGCGTACGAGGAGATCTACCGTCGGCACGCCGACTCGGTGCGCCGCTACGCCCGGACCTGCTGCCGCGACAGCTTCACCGCCGAGGACCTGGCCGGCGAGGTGTTCGCGCGCACCCTGCAGGCGCTGAAGGCCGGCAAGGGGCCGGAGTTCGCCGTCCGCGCCTACCTGCTGACCGCCGTGCGGAACGTCGCCGCGGCCTGGACCCGCAGCGAGCGGCGCGAGCAACTCGTCGACGACTTCAGCGTGTTCGCGCAGACCTCGGCCGCCGTCGTCGACCTCGACCTGGCCGACCCGGGCGCCGACGCCTGGGCGATGGCGATGGCCGACCAGCGCATGGTGATGAAGGCCTACGCCGAACTCCCCGAGGACGACCGGATGGTGCTCTGGCACACCGAGGTCGAGCGGGAGTCGCCGAAGACCGTGTCGGTGATGCTCGGCAAGACCGCCAACGCGACCGCCGTCCAGGCCCACCGGGCCCGTGACCGGCTCGCCGCCGGCTTCCTGCAGGCCCATGTCTCGGGCAGCCAGGCCCGGGACTGCGAGGCGTACGCCAACCGGCTCGGCGCGTACGCGCGCGGCTCACTGCGCAAGCGCGCCTCGGCGGAGGTCGGGCGGCACCTCAAGGAGTGCGACCGGTGCACGGCCGCCTGCCTGGAGCTGTCCGAGATCAACCACGGGCTGCGCGCGCTGCTGCCCGGTGGGGTGCTGGCCTGGATCGGCGTGGGCGGTGCCGGTGCCGCCGCGGCCGCCGTGGGCGGGGCGGCGGTGGTCGGCGGCGCGGCCGCCGGAACCGCGGCCGCCACGGCGGGCGGTGCGGCGACGACGGGAGCGGCGACGGGAGCAACGGGGGCGACGGGTGGAGCCGGGGCCGCCGGTGGCGGCGGTGCGGGCGCGGGTGCGGCTTCCGGTGCGGCCGGGGAAGGCCTGGGCACCGCCGCCAAGGCCGGTATCGCCGCCGCCATCGCGGTGGCCGCCGCAGCCGTCGCCGCGTACGCGCTCACCGGCTCGCCCGAGCCCAAGCCCCCGGTGGCCGCTCCCCCGGCGTCCGCCCCGGCCGTGCCCGCGCCGTCGGCCCCCGAGCCCGGGGCGGCAGCCCAGGAACCGGCGCCGCGGCCGGACCCGGTCGGCCCCGAACCGGACTCCGTGGAGGAGCCCGCTCCCTCGCCGTCCGCGCCCGTGGCTCCCGGCGTGACGCCCAAGCCCGCCCCGCCGGCCGCACTTGGCACGCCGTCGGCCGGTCCGGCGTCGGCCTCGCCGACGACCGCGCCCGCGACGGCCACACCCACGCCGACGCCGACGTCGGCACTCTCGCCGACCCCGACCCCGACGCCCAGCGCGTCGCCGAGCCCGGTCCCGGTGATCCCGCAGCCGAGCCTGCCGCCGCTGCCCACACCCGAACCACCGGTCATCCCGACGCCCCAGCCGCCGGTGATCCCGACGCCCAGCGCCACGGCGAACGTGCCGACGGTGGTCCCCACGCCGCCGCCACCGGCCGACTTCTGGGCCGACGGCCTGCCGGTGATCAAGCCCGGCAACAACCGGGTGCCCCCGCCCCAGCCGAGCATCCGGCAGAAGGGGAGCGACTGGTTCTGGCAGCGGAACGACCTGTCGATCGCGGGCGCCGAGCACCGGCACGGCATCTCCGTGCACGCTCCGGCGACCACGCTGATCGACCTCAACCGCACCTGCACGTCCTTCGACGCGGTGGCCGGGATGGACGACCTGAGCGTGACCTTCGGCGGCGT
Organism: Kitasatospora sp. NPDC004723; assembly: GCF_040609255.1. NCBI lineage: Bacteria > Bacillati > Actinomycetota > Actinomycetes > Kitasatosporales > Streptomycetaceae > Kitasatospora > Kitasatospora sp. NPDC004723. The sequence goes on from NZ_JBEXJT010000018.1 coordinate 7,473, forward strand.
GGTCTTCTCGGTCCAGGGCGACGACGGGCGGACGCTGTGGAGCTCGCACACGCTGCGGGCGGGCGACGCGGCGGTGCCGGTGCACGTGCCGCTGGACGGACAGAAGTCGATCAAGCTGGTGGTGACGCCGGTGAACGGCATCTGGTCGGCGCTGAACATGGCCGACTGGGCCGAGGCCCGCTTCAGGTGCGTCTGACCGTCTGAAGCGGGCCCCGGGGGCGGCTCGGACCAGGCCGCCCCCGGGGGACGGGGCGGCTCAGATCGCGCAGGAGCCGTCCGCGCAGGCCTCGCCGGCCGGGGCGACCTGCACCGGCGCGGGCTGGCGCTCGCCGATCTCGGTGGCGACCTGCTCCAGCACGCGGCGGAAGGTCTCGGAGTCCTGGCCGCCCTGGACGGCCCACTTGCCCTCGAAGACGAAGGTCGGCACGGCGGTGATGCCCAGCTCGCGGGCCTCGGCCAGCTGCGCGCGGACCTCGGCGGTGCCCTCGTCGCCCGCGAGGTAGGCGGCCACCCGGTCGCGGTCCAGCCCCGCCGCGACGGCGACCTCGGTGAGCGCGTCGCGGTCGCCGACGTCCACGCCGTCGGTGAAGTGCGCCTTGAGCAGGGCCTCCTTGAGGCGGCCCTGGGCGGCGGCGCCGTACTCGGTCTCGGCGAGGTGCAGCAGGCGGTGGCCGAGGAAGGTGTTGGCGTGCAGGGCGGCGTCGAAGTCGTAGGTGATGCCCTCGGTGCGGCCCAGCTCGGCCACCCGGGCGTCCATCGCGACGGACTGCGGGCCGTAGCGCTCGGCCAGCCACTCCCGGTGCGGGCTCGCGGTGGCCGGCGCGTCCGGCACCAGCTGGTACGGCCGGTAGACCACCTCGATGTTCTCCTTGCCCGCGAAGCCGTCGAGCGCCTGCTCGAAGCGGCGCTTGCCGATGTAGCACCAGGGGCAGGCGATGTCGGAGTAGATCTCGACCTTCATGACGGGGGCTCCAGGGAAGTGGGGAGGGGAGTACGGTCCGAAATTGGTGAACGGTGAACCATCTCGGGGCATTCCCGGCGCTCCAGGGAGCTCCCGGCGCTCAGTTCTCGGGCGGGGCGGGGACGACCAGCACGGGGCAGGCCGCGTGGTGGACGACGGCGCTGCCGACCGAGCCGAGGAGGAGGCGGGTGAAGCCGCCGTTGCCCCGGGTGCCCAGCACCAGGGTGTGCTGGCGGGCCGAGGCGGCCAGCAGGACCTCGATCACATTGCCGAGCACCACGTGCAGGGTCATCTCGGCGGTGCAGGGGTGGGGGCGGGCCTGCTGGACGGCGGTCACCGAGCGGCGCAGGCCGTCGGCCATCGACTCGACCAGGGTCTCCACGCTCTCCTGGACCAGCTCGGCCATCCCCGGCGGGTAGCCGGCGGGCGCCGGGTTGACCACGGCGAGCACGTACAGGGGCAGGCCGTGCGCCTCGGCCTCGGTCATCGCCCGTTCCAGCGCCCAGAGCGAACCGTCCGACCCGTCGCACGCCGCGAGCACCCCCGGCGGTCGCCCCGTCGGCGGCCTCCCGAGCACCGAGAGCACGACGGGGGCGGACGGATCCGGACTGGCGCTGGTCACCACGACCTCCGTGGATGCGGGAGAGGGGGGAAGGGAAGGGACGGAACGCCCCGCCATGATCGCCGCCCGACCCCCGCCCCGCCCCGAGCCGCGCCGAACGAACCCAGGAGGCACAACGCGACGCACCGGCCGCACAGGAAGTCGGACCCGCCGACTTTCCACTCCACACGCGCGGGGCCGACCAGGGGGAATCAGGAGACCGGTCGGCATATTTCGGGGGTCAGGGGAAGCGGGTGGGGGTGAGGGCGGGGTGGGTGGGGTGGGGGAGGCCGGTCCAGCAGGCGCCGTGGCGGCGGGCGCGGATGCGGCGGAGCCAGAGTTCGGTGGCGACCAGGTCGGCGAGGCCGGCGAGGGTGGCGGGTGGGAGGGGGGTGGCCCGGTCGGCGGCGCGGGTGAGGGCGGAACGGACGGCGGGGAGGTCGATGAGGCCGGCCTCCGCGAGCAGGGGGGCGTCGAAGAGTTCGGCCAGGCCGTCGGCGGCGAGCCGCAGGCCCGCCCGGGCGGGGGCGGTGCGGTCGGGGCGGGGCCCGCGTCCCCAGTCGGGCGGCAGGTCGGTGCGCCCGGTGCCGGCCAGGACGGACCGCAGCAGCGCGTGCCGGGCTCCGGGCTGGAGGCGGACGTCGTCCGGGAGCAGCCGGGCGGCGCGCACCACCTGGTTGTCGAGGAAAGGCGCGTGCAGGCGCTGCCCGGGCTGTTCGGTGGCGTGCACCAGCGTGCGGAAGCCGCGCGCGTGCCGGTGGAGGGCGTGCCGGGCCCGGTACGCGCCCGGGTGTTCCCCGGGCGCCGGTTCGCGCGCCGCCAGGCGCAGCCGCAGCGCGACGGCGGAGAGCGCCTCGTCGGACAGCCAGCGGGCGGCCGGCCCCGGGACCACCCAGGCGAGGTCGTCCGCCGAGCGGGTGCCCGCCGTACCGCCGCCGTCGGAGGTGCGGCGCAGGGTCAGCTTCACGGCCGTGTCGTCGAGCGCGTCCGCGTACCGGCTGCGGGCGAGCCGGTGGGCGGCGCGCAGCACGGTGAGCGGGGTCCGCAGCGCGCCCGCGAGGACGCCGGCGGCGGCCCGGTCGGCGCCCGCCAACGCGGCTACCGGGGAAAGGAGTTCGCGCGCCCGGCCGGCCCGGACCAGGTCGGCCAGCCGGGCCGGGTGGCCGTCCAGGACGTGCCGGGCACCGTGGCCGGTGAGGTGCTCGGTGCCGCCCGCCTCGAACCGGGCCCCGGCCCAGGCCGCGGCGACGAGTTCCGGCCCGGGCTCGTCGGTGAGCCGCCCGGCCGTCGGGTCGGCGCGCAGGTCCGCGTAGGGGAGGGTGTCCGGGCCGGTGGCGAGCACGATGTGGCGCAGTCGCGGCACGTCCGGGGCGGCGGGGGCGGCGGCGTCGCCGGAGGTGATGGCGGCGACCGGCTCGGGGGCGGTCCGCGGTCGGCCGGCGGTGCGGGCCCAGGAGCCCTTCACGGCGCCGGTGCGCACGACCGTCGGCCGGTCGACGCCCGGTCCCGGCTCCGCCGCCGGTCCGAACTCGGCGGGCGGCGGCCCGGGCTGCCGCGGGACGCCGGCGGCCGGCGGAACGGCGGCGGCGAGCAGGGCGACGGTGGCCGACGCCGGCCCGTACGAGAGGTCGACGCCGAGCCGGGCCCGCCCCGGCGGCCCGGCCGGGCTGCTGCGGACCCGGAAGCGGACCGATTCCAGCAGCGCCCGGGTGAGTTCCCGGACGGCCGCCGCCTCGCCGCGCCCGCGCGCCCCGCCGGCACCCGGCTCGTCGTACCCGGAGAGGAACGGCCGCCCGTCCCGCAGGCCCAGCGCGTGCCCGGGCGGCACCCGCTGCACGCCGAGGTAGGGCGTGCCGGTGCCGAGTGCCTCCGGCGCCTCGGGGCAGGCCAGCCGGGCGGCGAGGTGGCCGGTGTCCAGTGGTGCGCCGATCAGGTCGGCGAGCGGCAGGGCGGCGGTGGCGTACGCGGTGCCGCCGCCCCAGGGGGTGTGGAAGACCGGTCGGGCGCCGGCCAGGTCGGTGAGCAGCACCGTGGAGCGGGTGCCGCTGCGCAGCACCACGGTGTAGCCGCCGGGCCAGGCGGTGAGGTGGCGGACGGCGCCGCCGCGGGCGGCGGCCAGGCCGGCGGCGAGTTCGGCGTCGGTGGCGCCGCAGTGGCCCAGGACGGCGAGCCTCAGCACGGCGGGGCCGGCCTCGACCGGGTCCGGGCCGGTGGGGCCGGTGGTGACGACGGCGGGGGCGCCGGGCCGGAGGGTGACCAGGCGGATCTCCTCGGGCCGCCAGTCGCCGACGGCCCAGAGCGGGTCGGGCCCGCCCCACAGGGGGCGCGCGGCGATCGGGGCGACCGCGCCGGGCGGCTCGTGCGCCGGCGCACCCGGTCGGGGCGCGCCCGTGCACCAGCCCGTCAGCCACCGCATCACGCCTCCACCGCACGAGGACCAGCACCGCGCGGTGCGCCCGTCAGCGGGCGGTCCCCCTGGTCGGCCCGTGGCGCACCGTCAGAAGACATGGTGCCACCGGTCGCGCTCCCGGTGACCGGAGTTGTCGTTTCCGGTACGCCTCCGGGCGGGCGCGTGCACCCACCGGCACCCGGCGTCGAACGCCCGGACGACACTCGGACGCCCCCCGGACAACGCCCCGGACGGGCCGCCCCGTCGGGGCGGGCCGGGCCTCCCCCTCCTCGGCCCGGACCGCCCTCCGCAACGCCCTGTCATGGCCATCGCGAAATGGCCGAAAGACGTCGCTCTGCCCGGGAGGGCATCCGCATGCCCTCCCGGACGGCGCCACCGCCCGCGGGGATGTAGGCGGTGGCATCCCCCGGCCCGCCGGGTCCTCGACGGCGGGCCGACCCACGACCACCAGCGAATCGCCGACCAGCCGGTCGGGCCAGGGGGCACGGCCGGGCGCACATCGACACGGGACCGGAGCACGACGCTCCGGCGCGCCGCCCGGACACCCCCGGACGGCCGGATCCGGGCGGTCCGCACCGATCCGCCGGACCGCCCACGTGCCGGACCCGGGCGCGCGATCCCGCCATCCGGAATGCGGCCTCTTAACCGTCGGAACGCGTCCGACTACTCTAGGTACAGCAGCTACGGCCCGGTGCCGCCCGGGCCCCGCGCACAAGGCCGCAGGAGGTGCCCCCGCCACCATGACCGTCAGCCCACGAGGACCGAACGAACGGCTCGGCACGCTCCTGACGCTCGCTCAGATCAGCAACGCGGGGCTGGCCCGCCGCGTCAACGACCTCGGCGCACAACGCGGGTTGACGCTCCGCTACGACAAGACCTCGGTGGCCCGCTGGGTCAGCAAGGGCATGGTCCCGCAGGGGCCCGTCCCGCACCTGATCGCCACCGCCATCGGCGGCAAGCTCGGCCGGCCGGTGCCGCTGGAGGAGATCGGCCTCGGCGACACCGACCCGGCACCCGAACTCGGCCTCGCCTTCCCGCGCGAGGTCCCCGACGCGGTGCGCTCCGCCACCGACCTCTGGCGGGTCGACCTCGACCTGCGGCGCGGCCCCGGCGGCGGGCGCTGGAGCGACAGCCTGGCCGGCACCTTCTCGGTCGCCGCGTACGCGACCCCGGTCTCCCGCTGGCTGATCACCCCCGCCGACGGCTCGGTGGCCCGCGAGGTGCCGCGCTCCCCCGCCGAGGCCGGCTCGTACCGGGTGGGCCACTCGGACGCCGCCAAGCTCCGCGAGGCCGCCCAGGAGGCCCGCCGCTGGGACTCCAAGTACGGTGGCGGGGACTGGCGTTCGTCGATGGTGCCGGAGTGCCTGCGGGTCGAGGCGGCACCGCTGCTGCTGGCCTCGTACAGCGACGCGGTGGGCCGGGCGCTGTTCGGCGCGACGGCCGAACTCACCCGGCTGGCCGGGTGGATGGCCTTCGACACCGGCCAGCACGAGGCCGCCCAGCGCTACTACATCCAGGCCCTGCGGCTCGCCCGGGCCGCCGCGGACGTCCCGCTCGGCGGCTACGTGCTGGCCTCGATGAGCCTGCAGGCCGGGTACCGGGGCTTCGCCGAGGAGGCCGTGGACCTCGCCCAGGCCGCCCTGGAGCGCAACCGAGGCCTGGCCACCGCCCGGACGATGAGCTTCTTCCACCTGGTCGAGGCACGGGCCCAGGCCAAGGCGCGGAACGCGGCGGCGTGCGCGACGGCGCTCGGGGCGGCGGAGAGCGCGCTGGAGCGGGCGCGCGCTGGGGATCCCGATCCGGCGTGGATCGACTTCTACGCCTACGACCGGCTCGCCGCCGACGCCGCCGAGTGCTTCCGCGACCTCGGTGTGCCCTCCAAGGTCCGCCAGTTCACCCGCGAGGCGCTGGCCCGGCCCACCGAGGGGTTCGTCCGCTCGCACGGCCTGCGGCTGGTGGTCTCCGCGATGGCCGAGGCCGAGGCGGGCAACCTCGACGCGGCGGTCGCGGCGGGCGAGCGCGCCGTCGACGTGGCCGGGCGGATCTCCTCGCAGCGCAGCCGCGAGTACGTGGTGGAGATGCTGCGCCGGCTGGAGCCGTTCCAGGGCGAGCGCCGCGTCCGCGAGTTGACCGAACGGGCCCGCGCGGTGATCGTCGCCCCGGCCTGACCGACGGCCCCGCCGACGGCCCCGCCGAGGGCCCGGCCCCCTCGACCGGCCCCCGCCGGCGTGGCAACATCGCGGACGGACGGGGACGGTCGGACGAGGCGAGGCGAGGAGCGGGCCGTGCGGTACGACGTCGACGTACTGGTGGTGGGGGGCGGGATCGTCGGGCTCGGCACGGCGTACGCGCTGACCGGGGCCCGGCCCGGGCTGCGGCTCACCGTCCTGGAGAAGGAGCCCGGCCTGGCCGCCCACCAGACCGGGCACAACAGCGGGGTGATCCACAGCGGCGTCTACTACCGGCCGGGTTCGCTCAAGGCCCGCTACGCGGTGGCCGGCGCCGCCGAGATGGTCGAGTTCTGCCGCGCCCACGCCATCCCCCACGAGGTCACCGGGAAGCTGATCGTCGCCACCGGGCCCGCCGAACTGGACCGGCTGCGCACGCTGGCCGAACGCGGCCGGGCCAACGGCATCCCGGTCACCGAGCTGGACCGCCGGGGCATCGCTGCCCACGAACCGCAGGTCACCGGCATCGCCGGGCTGCACATCGGGACCACCGGCATCTGCGACTTCCCCGCCGTGGCCGCCGCCTACGCGCGGCTGGCCCGCGAGGCCGGGGCGGAGATCCGCACCGGGGCCGAGCTGCGGGCGGTCGCCCGACGGGCCGACGGCGTCACCGTGCAGACCTCGGCGGGCGAGCTGCGCTGCCGGGTCCTGGTGAACTGCGCGGGCCTGCACAGTGACCGGATCGCCCGGCTGGCCGGTGACGACCCCGGGGTGCGGATCGTGCCGTTCCGCGGCGAGTACTACGAACTCGTCAAGGATCGGCGGGAGTTGGTCCGGGGGCTGGTCTACCCGGTACCCGACCCGGCCTTCCCGTTCCTGGGCGTCCACCTGACCCGCGGCGTGCACGGGGACGTGCACGTCGGCCCCAACGCGGTGCCGGCGCTGGCCCGCGAGGGCTACGACTGGCGCACCGTGCGCCCGCGTGACCTCGCCGGCACGGTCGCCTTCCCCGGCACCTGGCAGATAGCCCGCCGGCACTGGCGCTACGAGGTGGGCGAACTGCACCGCTCGCTGTCCAAGCGGGCGTTCACCGCCGCCGTCCGGCGGCTGCTGCCGGCCGTCACGGCGGCCGACCTGGTCCGGGCCGGGGCGGGCGTCCGCGCCCAGGCGGTGGCCCGGGACGGCTCGCTGCTGGACGACTTCGCCTTCGCCGGCTTCGACCCGGACGACCCGCGCTCCACCCGCCGCCTGGTGCACGTGCTGAACGCGCCCTCCCCGGCGGCGACCGCCTCGCTGCCGATCGGCCGGGAGGTGGCCCGCCGGGCGCTGGCCGCGCTGGAGGCGGGCGGCTGAGGACGGCCCGCGGCGACGGCGGACCGGGCGGACGCGAGGGTGGACGCGAGGTGGACGTGAGGGCCGACGTGGGGACCGTCACAGGGCCTGCGGCCCGCGACCGACCGCCCCGTAGACTCGGGTGATTGTGACTGCCACCGCCCCGATCCCCCAGCCATCGCCCTCCGCCCGGCTCTCCGCGGCGCCCGCCGCGTACCCCGCGCCGATGTACCCGCACAAGGCCACCGAGGCCCAGCACAGCGAGCGGCGCATCCGCAGCTTCCAGCCGCGCCGGGGCCGGATGACCAACGCCCAGGCGGGCGCGCTGGACCGGGGCTGGGAGAAGTACGGTATAGCGATCGACGGCACCCCGCTCGACCTGCCCGCGCTGTTCGACGGCCTGCCGGTCACCCTGGAGATCGGCTTCGGCATGGGCGAGACCACCGCCGCGATGGCCGCCGCCGACCCCGCGACGGGCATCCTGGCCGCCGACGTCCACACCCCCGGCCACGGCAACCTGCTCGGCCTGCTGGAGCGCGACGGCAGCACCAACGTCCGCCCGGCCGCCGGTGACGCCGTGATCCTGCTGCGCGACATGCTGTCCGACGCCTCGCTGGCCGGTCTGCGGGTCTACTTCGCCGACCCGTGGCCCAAGCCCAAGCACCACAAGCGCCGCCTGGTCCAGCCCTCCTTCCTGGAACTGGTCCTCCCCCGGCTGGCACCCGGCGCGCTGGTGCACTGCGCCACCGACTGGGAGCCGTACGCCGAGCAGATGCTCGACGTGCTGTCCGCCTCGCCGGAGCTGGAGAACCTGCACCCCGAGGGCGACGGCACCGGCTGGCTGGAGCCGGCCGACCACCCGGACGGCTCCGTCCCCGGCTACGCGCCGCGACCCGCCTGGCGTCCCGTCACCAAGTTCGAACGGGCCGGCATCGCCAAGGGCCACGTGGTGCACGACCTGCTGTTCCGCCGCCGCTGAGCCCCCGCCGGGCGTTCGACCCGGCGAACCGCGCCGGCCCCGGTGGCCGCCGGCGGACGGGACCGGAGCGAGGCGCCCGCCCCGACTCCTCCCGGCCGCCGGGCGGCGTGGCCTACCCTGTGGCGCGTGAGCACCCCGTCCGGCGGCGGGTACGAGATCACCGTGCGGGCCGCCGACGACCGAGAGATGCCCACGCCCACCGCCGGCACCCGGACCATCCCGGGGCCCCGGAGGCGCCGGGCGCACCGGCTCGTGCCCGCCCTCGTGTCCCGGCCGCGCCGCGCGGACGCCCCCGCCGGCCCGGACGCACCGCCCGCGACCGCCGACCCAGCCCGCCCCGCCGGCGCCGCCGCCCGTGCGCTGCGCTCGGTCGCGTTCTCCTCGGTGACCGCGACCGTCGTCCTGGCCCTGGCCGGCTGCGGCGTGCTGATCCTCCACCTGGTCCGCCGCCAGACCGGCACCGCCGGGCTGCTGGTCGGCCTCGGCCTGGCGATGGTCCCGCTGCCCTTCGTGCTCGGCGGGCTCGCCTGGCTCAACCAGACCGCTCGGGTACCGCTGCGGCACATCGTCTTCTGCCTCGGCTGGGGCGCCTGCGCCGCCACCACGGTGGCCATCCTGGCCAACAGCTGGACCAGCAGCTACCTCACCGCCCACCAGGGCAGCCTCGGCCAGGCGCTGGGCGCCGACGTGGTCACCCCGGTGATCGAGGAGAGCGCGAAGGGCGCCGCCCTGCTCGTCCTGCTGCTGCCGCTCGGCCGCCGGCTGCGCTGTGCGGCCCGGCCCGATGCGGGGCCCGGTGCGGGCCCGGGCGGACGGCCCGGCGCGGGCCCGGCGCACCGGCTGCCCGGCCCCCGGCGCCCGCGCGGGTACGAGCGCCGGCTCGCCCTGCCGCACGCCCGCGGCCGACTACGGCTGCGCCCCTACCTGCGCCCGCTGCTCCACCCGCTGCCAGGCCCGTTGCCCGGCCCGCGCCCCGGCCACCGGCGGGCCCGGTCCCGGCCGCGGGTCCTGGCCGCCGGGGTGGTGCTCGGCGGGATCACCGCCTGCGGCTTCGCCTTCACCGAGAACGCGCTCTACCTGGGGCGGGCGTTCACCGACGACCAGCAGCAGCGGCTGGACAGCATCGGCCTCGGCGAGCCGCCGAGCCTGCGGGACTTCGACAGCACGGTGCAGACCTTCGTGCTGCGCGGCCTGCTCTCGCCGTTCGCCCACCCGCTGTTCACCGCGCTGACCGGGCTGGGGCTGGCACTCACCCTCACCACCGGGCGCCGCTGGCCGGCCCGGCTGGCGGCGCCGACCGGGCTGGTCCTGTCGGTGGCCCTGCACGGCACCTGGAACGCCGCCGCCGACCTCGGCACCCGCGGCTTCCTGCTGGTGTACGCGGTGCTGATGGTGCCCTGCTTCGCGGCGCTGGTCTGCTTCGCCGCCTGGGCCCGGACGCGGGCCGGACGGCACACCGCGCGGGAACGATGAGGGACGGTGCGCCGCGTGGTGGGCGGGGGTGCGCGGGGACGGATGTGGAACCGATTTCCCATTCGGGCGACTTCCCCGTATGGTTGTGTTCACCGACGCGGGGTGGAGCAGCTCGGTAGCTCGCTGGGCTCATAACCCAGAGGTCGCAGGTTCAAATCCTGTCCCCGCTACTCAGTAGCCGAAGGGCCCGGAGGATTCGTCCTCCGGGCCCTTCGTCATGCCCGGCGTCCCGCGCGCGGCACGGTCCTGCCACGAAGCTGTAACGGCGCGGCGAGTCAAGATCAGTTAAATGATCTTTCGATCATACTGAGCGGGAAAATCACTTGTTCGGACGCGTACCGTCATGTCCGGGTTAGGAAGACTCATGCTGTCGAAGCGCCTTGCCAGCACCGCCGCGATCTGTCTGCTGCTGGCCGCCGGGGCGACCGCCTGCGGCGACGACAAGGCCTCCGCCACCAAGCTGGACACCGCCAAGCTCAGTGCCGAGGAGATCCAGAAGAAGGCCAAGGACGCCCTGGCCGGTGCCACCTCGGTCAAGGTCGTGGGCTCCATCAGCAACGCCGCCGAGAAGATGACCGTGGACCTGGCGGTCGACACCGAGGGGAAGTGCAAGGGCTCCATCTCCATGCCCGGGATGGGCAAGTTCGAGCTGCTGGGCGACGGCAAGCAGGTCTACCTGAAGCCCGACGCCGAGTTCATCGGCAACGTCGCCGGGGGCGGCGCCGAGGGCGCCCAGGCCGCCGAGCTGCTCAAGGGCCGCTACATCGCGGGTGTCCAGGACGACCCCGACATGAAGGAGCTCACCACCGCCTGCAACCTCAAGGACCTCACCAAGAGCTTCCTGGAGGACGGCAAGTCCACCGACCTGACCAAGGGCTCGGCCGGCACCGTCAACGGCGCGAAGACCTTCAGCGTCAAGTCGAAGAACAGCGGCGGCGACGAGATGGTCCTGCACGTCGCCACCGAGGGCACCCCGTACCCGCTGCGGATCGAGAAGACCGGCAAGGGGGGCGGCCAGGCGGACTTCACCGAGATCAACAAGCCGCTGACCATCCAGGCCCCGCCGGCCGACCAGATCATCGACTACTCGAAGTTCAAGTCCCAGGCCCACGCCGCCTGATCCGGCACCGGGCAGCACGCCGGATAAATCCGTTGCCCTCCGTCCGGCGGCCTGCCTATGGTGGCGGCACACTGAAAGGAGGTGATCCTGAATTGAGTTCCATCAGGATGTGTGAGGTGGCTGCTCGCTAGAGCCGCCCCTGCCTGCGCAGGGCGAGGTCCTGGGCCTCCGGCAGGCGAAATCCCAAGCAGTCACCCGGCCCGCGGGCTCACCGGTACATCCCCGGTGCCTCGGCGCCCGATGCCCCTGATCGTGGGCACGGACGCCGCGGAGCAGCCCGCGGGCCGTCTGCGTTCCCGAACAGTCCCACCGCACCCGTTCCGTGCGGGTGTGTCCGCGCTCCGCGCGGGGCATCAGGCCCTCGGCATCGGGGGCGTCCCCGCTAGAGTCGGCGCGCGCTCCGCAGGGGCGGGGTGCGGCACTGGGGGTGGTGGGCGATGGCGACGGCGAATCGGCGGACCGGCGGACCGGCGGTCGTGCGAACGGCACAGCGGGCGGCGGCCGGGATGCTGCTGGGCTCGGGACTGGTGGGCCTGGTGCTGTTCTCGCTGGGGCGGCCGCACCCCTGGCAGGCACTGGGCGGCGGACTGGTGGTGGCCTGCGCGGCGACCCTGGTCGGCGGCGCGCTGGGGTTCCTGTTCGGGGTGCCCCGGGTGCGCGGCGGCTCGGGCGGCACGGGAGCCGCCGGGGCCGGTGAACCGCACGGCTCGTACGCGCCGAACACCAACCTCGAACAGGTCTCGGACTGGCTCACCAAGGTGCTGCTGGGCGTCGGGCTGACCCAGCTCGGCTCGCTCGGCGAGCGCTTGGACCGGCTCGGGACGGCGCTCGCCCCGGCCCTGGGCGGCGGCGCGGGCACGGCACCGTTCGCGGCCTCGCTGGTCCTCTACTTCCTGCTGCTCGGCTTCCTGGCGGGCTGGCTGCTGACCCGGCTGGCGCTGCCGCGGGTGCTCTCCGACGCCGACCAGGCACTGGACCTCTTCCTCGCCGGGCAGGACCGGGACCGCAAGGGCGACAAGGTGGGCGCCGACGACCTGCGGATGCGGGCGATGCAGCACCTGGGCCTGGTCGGCTCCAGCCCCGGGAAGCCGGACGACCTGCCCGACTCGATGCTGCCGGCGGACCGGGTGACCGGGCCGGAGCGGGTGGTGGCCGAGGTGCGGTCGACGGCCCGGCGGTCGGCGCTGACGGCGTCCCGGGTGCGGGAGCTGTTCGCGGACGGCTCGGAGGGACGGCGGGTCCAGGCGCTGGCCCTGATGCAGGGCGATCCGGCGCTCGCCGACCTGCCGAGCGTGCTGGAGGCGATCGAGCACCCGCGCTCCGGGTTCGAGCAGTACCACGCGCTGCTGGCGGCACGCGGGCTGATGTCCGGGCTGCCGGCCGAGGAGGCCGGGCGGCTGCGGGACGCGGTGGCGGGACGGCTGATGGCGCCGGACGGGATCCCGTACGGCTCGGACCGGAGCTGGCTGGCGGAGAAGATCCTCTCGGGTCTGGAGGCTCCCGGGCTGGTGCCGCGCCGACCGGGCGGAACGATCCCGGCCCAGGCACCGGCCCCGGCACCGGCCGCGGCGACGGCACCGGCCGCGGCGACGGCACCGGCACCGGCGGCGCAGGCCGGGGAGCCGCGGGACTGACGGGGCCTACAGCGGGAAGCGGAGTTCGGGCCGGTCCCAGCCGATCGGCGGCCGGGCCGGGAAGGTGCCGACCCGCTCGGCGCCCATCCGCAGGTAGAAGGCCTCGGCGGGCGGGTGGGAGACCACCCGGACGGCACCGTCGACGCCGAGGGCGCGGGCGCGGTCGAGCAGGTGGGTGATGAGCCGGCGGCCGATGCCGAGGCCCTGTGCGTCGTCGGCGACGAACATGAGGTCGAGCTCGGCGGGGTCGGTGATCAGCGCGTAGAAGCCGAGCAGGTGGTCGTCGGCGGCGCGGACCGCGAGGTGGACCTCGTGCCGGGCCAGGTACTCGGGCGTCACCCGGTAACCGGCGATCATCGGAGCGTAGGCGCCCCGGTAGGCGGAGCAGTCCTGGATCAGGGCGGTGAGCCGGTCGGCGTCCGAGGCCTCGGCCGGCTTGATCATCGTCTCGGTCATGGCCGGTCAGTATAGGGGTGAACCTATCAAGTGGCCATTACCCACGGGGGCTGACCCGGTGCAGCACCAGCACCCGCTGGGCCCGGCCGCCCCGGTCGACGGGTGGCACCACCCGGATCTCGCTGGCGATCCGGCGCTCGCCGAGCGCACGGCGGACGGCGTCCATCCCGGCGGTGCGGCGCCCTTCGCCGTCGTACAGCGGGTGGACCCGGACCTCGCCGCCGGGGGCGGTGACCCGGACCAGTTCGAGCAGCGCGGCCAGCTGCCGCTCCGGTCCGAACAGTTCGGGGTAGGCGAAGACCAGGTAGCCGCTCAGGGTGAGGGCGAAGGTGCCGTCCGCGAAGGGGAGCCGGGGCAGCTCGGCCGCGACGTACTGGCCGGGGTGGGCGGCGCGGTCGGCGGCGAAGAGCCGGCGGGCCCGGTCCCAGCCGCGCAGGTAGTGCTCGGGCCGGCGGTGCCGGCGGGCCGGGTAGAGGTCCGGGCGGGCCGCCATCGCGGCGGCCATGGCGGCCCGGGCGGCCAGGGCGCGGGCGGTGATCTCGCCGGCCGGCCGGGCGTACACCGGGTCGGCGGCGATCACCCGGCAGCCGAGCGGACGGGCCTCGGCGACCAGTGCGGCGGCGCCGCCGGGGCAGTCCAGCAACGGGCCCGGCAGGGCGGCGATCCCGGCGCGGGTGAGGCCGAAGAGGCCGCGGTACTCGTCCAGCGGGCGGGAGGTCACCAGGGGTGCGGACGGGACCGCGGCCGGGGCGCGGGCGGTCCGGTCGGCCATCGCCGCCATCCGACCACGGGCCGCCGGCGCCCGCACCCGGAGCCCTCCGGGCCGGGCGCGGGGCGCGGCGTCGGGTGCGGGCGTCGGGTGCGGGCGTCGGATGCGGGCGCCGGGTGCGGGCGCCGGGTGCGGGGCCGGGGAAGGTCAGCGGCCGAGCAGGCCGCGGGCGGCGAGGCGGTTGACGTTGGTCAGGCCGCGCACCAGCTGCGGGGTCAGGAAGACGAACAGCATGCCGACCAGGCAGACTCCGGCGATCTGCAGCGGCGACTGGATGTAGTACTCGTGCCGGACGCCGTCGTCGCCGGTGAAGTCGAAGAGCCGGTAGCCGGGCCAGTCGACGTAGCGCGGGAACACCCAGTGGTAGACGGGGTAGAGCGCGAGCGTCCAGCCGACACAGAGGAAGACCAGCGACACCGCCATGCTGAGGATCGCCCACGGCAGCATCACCACCTGGTGGAGCACGGCCTTCCAGCCGGCCGCGTCCGCGAGGCGGGCGGTGATCGTGCCCCAGGCGCCCGGCCGGACGGCGCGGACCGGCGCCGGGGCGGGCACGTCCAGGGCCAGCAGGCCGCGCACCCGGGCCCGCTCCAGCCCGCCGAAGCCGCGGGCGGTGGCGGTCAGCGCGGCCAGCACCGGCAGGCCGAGCACGGTGACGACGGTGCCGAGGCCGAGCGAGAACAGCACGACGGCGACGGCGAAGCCGACGACCGCCAACGGCAGGCCGGTCAGCGTGTAGCCGATCTCGCGGTAGAAGTAGGAGGTGAACGGGGCCCGCCAGGCGTACGGCGGCTCCTCGATGCGGCGGGCGACGGTGCGGCGGTCGCCGCCGTCGTACGCGTCGTACTCGTCGCGCTGCATGCTGTGGGTGCTCATGGCCGGCTCTCGGTCCCTCGGGTCGGTCGCGGTTCGGGCTCGTGGGGTCTGTCCTGCTGACTCCCCAAGCCTGTCAAAGCGCGCCGCGGCGGAACATCCGGCTCCCCGGCGAACCGGGGGTGGGGTTATCCCCCGGTCACCGGCTCGTCGTCGGCGAGGAGCGCGTACTGGTAGGCGTCGCGCCAGCCGTCCCGGCGGCGGTAGTCGTGCCGGACCCGGCCCTCCAGCCGGAAGCCCGCCCTGGTCAGCACCCGGATCGAGGCGGCGTTGTCGACGTCCACCCGGGCCTCCAGCCGGTGCAGGCCGAGCGGACCGAAGGCGAGCTCCCGCAGCAGCCCGACCAGCTCGCCCGCGTAACCGAGCCCCCAGACGTCGCGGCGCAGGGCGTAGCCGAGGTGGGCGGCGCGGTGGGGGACGAGACCGAGCGCGGCGTTGCCGATCGGGACGGCGCGGGCCGGGTCGTCGGCGTCGGCGAGGCGGGTGACGGCCAGCCGGTAGACGTCCCGGTGCTCCTTCTCCGCCTCCTCCACGAACTGGGCGACCTGGTCGGCGCAGGTCTGCGGATCCCACGGCGCGAAGGGGAGGTAGCGGGTGGCCTCCGGGTCGCCGAACACCGCGTGCAGCGCGTCCACGTCCTCCGGGGTGTGGTGGAACTCGCGGACGGCCAGCCGGGGACCGGTGAGTCGGACGGGGACCATGGCTCCCGACCCTACCCCCGACCAGCGGTTACGGTTCGTGGTTATGGAAGACGAAGACCTGCGGCTCGCCCCGCGCACCAAGGCCGCCGAACTGCTCGCCTGGGCGGAGGCGACGGGCCACCGGCCGGTCGCCGAGGCCCCGCTGCGGGCGGTGCTGGCGCTGCTGGAGCTGGGCGGGGGCAGGATGCACGACGGCTGGCCCGAACTGACCTCCGCCGCGGTGGAGCACCTGCTGTACGAGCGGCTGTACCTGTACGTCCAGCCGGAGCCGGGACAGGACCCGCTGGCGTACGGCGCGGCGGTGCGGCTGCTGGTCGACCACCAGCGGGCGGCGAAGCGGCTGAACGCCAAGCGGCAGGAGCGGCTGCACGCCGAGGCCGAGTGGCAGGGCGAGGTGGCGGCCGGGCTGCTGCGCCGGGCGGACCTGGTGACCTGGCCCCGGCTGTACACGCTGCTGCTGCGCGCGGACGGGGTGGACACCGGCGACGAGGCTGCGGTGCGGGCCTGGCTGGAGGGGTTCCGGGAGCTGGCGCCGCAGGAGCGGTCGGCGGCCTTCGCGGCGCTGGAGGCGGACGGGCAGCTGGACCCGGTGGACGACGGGGGCTGGGACGGCGGGACCCGGGCGCTGGCGGTCGGGATGGCCACCGACGGCGCGCGGCGGCTGCTGGAGCAGGGGCTGATGCAGCGCAGCTACCGGAACCTGGCGGAGCTGACGGCGCTGGGCCGGCCGATGCCGCAGGAGCTGGCCGGGGACTTCGGGGCGTTCGAGGAGGCCGCGGTCGAGGCCGCGCTGGAGCTGGCCGGCGGGTGGACGGTGCCGGGGCTGCCGCGGCTGCTGGTGGAGGAGTTCCCGGAGCTGGCGCCGGAGCCGGGGCAGGCGGAGATCGACGCCTACCTGGCCGGGCTGGAGCCGGCGGAGGACCCCGAGGGATTCGAGGGATTCGAGGGGCCTGAGGGGTCGGAGGGGCCTGAGGGGCCGGAGGGGTACGAGGGACCCGAGGCGGAGTAGCGACGGCAGGGCACGACCGTGGATTCGAGCCACCGAGAGGTCAATTCCGGTACTCCTCAAGGGATTCGGGGCCGGTCAGGAGTGATGGATCGGGTGCGGTGGAATCATCCGACATGTGAAGCGTGACATATCACACGCGCTCCACGGCTCCTCCTGCCACCGTTTTCGAAGGAGAAAAACCCTGATGAAGCGTTTCGTCGCAGTCCTGGCGGCCGGTACCGCGCTGTCCTCGCTCGGTGTCGCGGGTGCCGCCCAGGCCACCGCGCAGACCACCGGCACGACAGCGAGCACCACGACCACCTCGACCACCACCTGTGCCGACGGCCCCGTCGGTGTACTCCGGAGCCAGGTCTGCGTCACGATCGACGGCACCGGCGTGACGGCCGGCGGCTACACCTCGCCGACCCGTTCCGACTGGACCGCGCAGTCCGCCTCGTACACCCTGACCCTCGGCGTCGTCGGCGGTGCCTCGCTCGGCACCGACACCGGGAGCGGCATCCTCCCGCCCGGCGGGCGCGGCTTCGGCTACCTGGCGGCCACCGCGCCGTGCGGCTCCACCGTCACGGCCACCCTCACGACCACCACCTGGGGCTACGGGACGGCCGCGACCGTCACCGCGCCCGTCACCTGCTGATCCCCGACAGCACCCCGCCCCGCCGGATCGCGTCCGGCGGGGCGGGGTGCTCAGGGTGTCCGGGGCGGCGTCAGGGGGTGACGCCGCGCTGCTCGAACCAGCTCTCCGGGTCGACGGGGGCGCCGCCGCCCGGGCGGACCTCGACGTGCAGGTGCGGGCCGGTGACGTTGCCGGTCGCGCCGACCTTGCCGATCTGCTGGCCGGGGACGACCTTGCCCGAGCCCTTGATGATCGAGGAGAGGTGGCAGTACCAGATCTCGGTGCCGTCGGGCAGGGTCTCGACGATCCGGTAGCCGTAGGCGCCGGCCCAGCCGGCCGAGGTGATGGTGCCCTGGCCGACCGCGTAGACCGGGGTGCCGGTGCCGGCGGCGAAGTCCAGGCCGGTGTGCAGGTGGGCCCAGTAGCGGGCGCTCTGGCCGTAGTGGGCGGAGAGGTTGTAGTCCCGCACCGGCAGCTTGATGGCGGCGAGCTTGGCCTTCTCGGCCTCCTCGGCGACCCGCTTGGCCTCCTCCTGCTGGGCGACCTGGGCGGCGCGCTTGGCCTCGGCCTCCTGGGCGGCCTGGACGCGGGCGTTCTCCTCGGCCGCGGTGCGCTGGCTGTCGGCCTGCTGCTGGATGCGGGCGGCGAGCGCGAGGCCGGGGTCGGCGGAGAGCGCGACCGGCAGTTCGTCGGGCGTCTCGACAGCGGGAGCGGCGGCCGGGGTGGCGGAGGCGAAGCCGGTGGCGCCCAGGGTGGCGGCGACGGCGGTGACGCCGAGCAGCGGAGCGGTGCCGCGGCCCTGCCGGGGCATCCGGTGCCGGCTGGTCTCGGCGGCCGGCGGAGCGGTCTCGTCGGCGGGGCCGCCGAACGGGCCCTGCCCGGTGAACGGGCCGGGGTGGTCGAGCAGCTGGGTACCGGCCGAGGAACCGGACGGGTGTGCCGGGGTATGCGTCGACGCCACGGAGGCGCGCTCCTTTCCTTCCTTCGCGCCTACCGGGTTAGCTGACGGGTTCGGAGCAGGAAGGTCTCCTACGGCCGGGCCTGAGCCTGGCCGATTCACCCCAAGGAACGTGGTTCCCCGGCTCCCTGGCCTGCCCGAAGGCCGGCCGGCGGGATTAGGCGACGGCGCACGGTGCCGTCTGGGTACGGCGTTGCGACCGCGCTGCGTTATCAAACGTTAATCCGAGAGGCCCCCGATTCCAAGCCATCCGTTGGTGACGACCGATACGGACCGGACACCACGCGGTCCGGTGGGCGATTTGGGACGTTTGATGACAACTGACACTACCGAACGTGTCAGGACGTCAACGAACGGCCCCTCACTTGAGTACGCCTACTCATGTGCGGCCGGGCGCCGCGCGGCCATCCTGACGCCATGAGCGCACCGATGCAGTCCCGCACCACGCCTGCGTACTACATCCAGGCCGTGCTGTCCTTCGCCCTCTCCGGCACCGCCCTCGGCGTCGGGATCGCCTTCCTCCCGGTGGAGCCGTGGACCCGGGCGTTCCTCGCCCTCGGCCTGCTCTACACGATCACCTCGACGTTCACCCTCTCCAAGGTGGTCCGGGACCGGCAGGAGACCTCCGAGCTGGTGACCCGGGTCGACCAGGCGCGGCTGGACAAGCTGCTGACCGAGCACGACCCGTTCAAGGTGGAAGGCGTCTGACCGGCCCCGCCGGCGGGACCGGTCGCACGGAGAACGGTCGATAGCTTGACGGCTAAGGCTATTAGCCTTAGCTTTATGGCTATCGGCACGTCGCCGACGATCCCGCCCCAGGAGGCTCCCCATGAACGGCACCCTCGCCCCCGTCACCCGCCACCTCGACCTGCCCGGCGGCCGGATCGCCTTCGACGACACCGAGCGCGGCGAGGGCGCCCCGGTCGTCCTGCTCCCCGGGATGCTCGACAGCCGGGCCGCCTACCGCCACCTGCGCCCGCTGCTGGCCGCCGCCGGCCGCCGGGTGATCACCATGGACCTGCGCGGCTTCGGCGAGTCCTCGATCCTGTGGGACGACTACTCCCCCGCCGCGATCGCCGGTGACGTCCTCGCCCTGCTGGACCACCTGGGCATCGACCGGGCGGTGCTGGCGGGCAACTCCTACACCGGCGCCAGCGTCGTCAAGGCCGCCGGGGACGCCCCCGAGCGGGTCGCCGGCATCGTCCTGATCGACGCCTTCGTCGAGAACGTGCCGCCGGGCGCGCTGCAGCGTCTGGTGGTCGGCGCGATGGGCGCGCTGCTGGTGCGCTCGCCCGCGTTCTGGGGCCTCTACCACCGCAAGGCCGCCTACCCGGGCCCCAAGCCGGCCGACCACGAGGAGTACGTGGCCGGGCTGGTCGCCGCGATGCGCACCCCGGGCCGCCGGACCGCCACCCGCGGCTATGTGCGCGGCGACTCGGCGCCGACCGGCTGGACCGCCGCCGTGCGCTGCCCGGCGCTGGTGGTGATGGGCGCCGAGGACCCCGACTTCTCGAAGCCGGAGCTGGTCGCCGACCGGCAGGCCGCCGCGCTGAACGCGCGCAAGGTGATGATCGAGGGCGCGGGCCACTACCCGATGGCCGACCACCCGCGGGCGACCGCCGACGCCCTGCTGCCCTTCCTCGCCGACCTGGCCTGAGCACCACTGGCCGTCCCGCCCCGCCCCCCCCGCTAGGAGAACCGCTGTGCCCCGAGTCGGACTGACCCCCGAGCAGGTCGTCGGCCACGCCCTCGCCCTCATCGACGAGCAGGGCCCCGAGGCCCTCACCCTGGCCGCCGTGGCCGCCCGCGCCGGGGTCGCCACCCCCTCGCTGTACAAGCACGTCAGCGGCGGCCTGGCCGAACTGCGCCGGCTGGTGGCCGTCCGGGTGACCGAGGAACTGGCCGACCGGCTCGCCGAGGCCGCGCTCGGCCGCAGCGGGGACGCCGCGGTCGCCGCCGTCCTGCGGTCGTACCACGCGTACGCCACCGAGCGCCCGCACCGCTACGCCGCCCTGCCGCAGGCGCCGCAGCCGGACGCGGACCTGGCCGTGGCGGCGGGCCGGCTGGTCGGGGTGATCGTCGCGGTGCTGCGCGAGTACGGGCTGGAGGGCTCCGAGGCGATCCACGCCGCCCGCACCTTCCGCTCGCTGGCCCACGGCTTCGCCGCGCTGTCGACCGGCGGCGCCTTCCAGCTCGCCGAGGACCTCGGGGAGACCCAGGAGCGCATGATCACCGTGCTGACCGCCGGCCTGCGCGGCTGGCCCCGCCCCTGAGCGGCGCCGGCCGGGGGGGCCGGGGAACGCCGAAGGGACCGGAGCGGGATCGCTCCGGTCCCTTCGGGGTGGTGTGGGGCTAACAGGACTTGAACCTGTGGCCTCTTCCTTATCAGGGAAGCGCTCTAACCGTCTGAGCTATAGCCCCGTACCGTCCGACCCGCCTGTACGGCGGCACGTCGTACGGAGAAGGGTACCGGACCCGGAGGGGGTGCCCGTACCCCGGCCGCCCCGCTGCCCGTACACGGCTGTCCGCTTGCCGTACACCCGCCGATCGGGCACCACGGAGAGCGCCGTTCACCCCACGCCTCACTCGCTTAAGAAATAAGGTATTAAGAATTAACTGCCCCATAAGGAACCGGAGAGGCCGGCCGTCCCGTGGACCCGCGCAGCAGCCCCACCGCGCGCAGTGCCATGCGCTGCGTCCGATTACTGCTCGGCTGCACCAGCGCCGCCGAACTGCTCGGCACCGTGCTCGCCGAGGGCCCCGGCTGGATCACCGGCGAGGGCTCGGCGCTCTACCTGCTGGATCCCGGCGGCATGCTCCGGCTCACCGCCTCCCACGGCCTGCCCGACTGGGCCCACGAGCGCTACAGCGTGGTCGACCCGGCCAGTGAGCTGCCCGCCGCGATGGCGCTGAAGCTGCGCCGCCCCTATCTGCTGAGCCCCGAGCGCACCAGCGTCGACTACCCCAACCGCAACGCCGGCATGGGCACCGGGATGGTCGCCATCGTCGCCCTGCCGATGGTCGTCGACGAGCGGCCGATCGGCGTGCTCGTCCTCGCGCTCGCCCACCGGGGGATCGTCCCGCGACGCGACCTGGACGTGCTGGAGACCCTCGCGGACGCCTGCGCGCACCGGCTGGCCCACCTGCTGGAGCACGCCGGCGCACCTCGGGCGCCGCGCACCGGCGGCGCGGCGAACGGGGTGCGCCCCGGCCCCGGCCCGGGCGGCGACCCGGCCGCCGGGACGGCCCACCCGCTGCTCTCGCTCGCCGTGCGCGCCGCCGGGCACGGCGCCTTCGAGCGCGATCTGGTCACCGGCGAGACCCACTGGGACGCCCAGGCGCTGCGGCTGGTCGGCCGGCCCGCACCGGCGGACGGCGGCCCCGCCCCCGCGCCCGACCTCGACCTCGTCGTCCACCCCGAGGACCTGCCGGACGTCCAGGCCGCGCTCGCCGAGGCGCTCTCCACCGGCGGCCCGTACCGGATCCGCTACCGGGTGCCGCGCCTGGGCGGCGGGGTGATCCGGATCGAGGAGACCGGCGAGGTCATGCTGGACGTGCACCGCCGTCCGGTCCGGATCTCCGGGCTGATCGCCGATCTCGACCACGGCCGCGCCCCCGACGAACGCCGCACCGGACGCCGGAGGCGGTCGGACGGGAGCACCGGGAACGCCGGGAACGCCGACGGGGCCGCCGAGGGGACGTCCGCCGCCGGGGCCCGTTCGGCGCTGCTGCTGGCGCTCACCCGGACGCTGTCCCGGGCGATCACCGTCCGGGACGTCACCACGGCCGTGACCGACGTCGCCCGCCCCGCCTTCGGCGCGGCCAGCATCGTGCTGGACCTGGTCGACGAGGGCCGGCTGCTGCCCGTCGCGCACACCGTCTACGGCGGCCCCCGGCGCACCGAGCTGACCCGGCTGGCCGACCTGTCGGAGGGCGTGATGCAGCGCGCGCTGGCCCGCTCGACCCCGCTGTTCAGCGAGCCGGCCCGGCGCGGACGGGGACGCGTCCGGGCCCCGGAGCGCGAACGGCCTCGGGAGCCGGACACCGGGGGCTGCGGCCCGCTCGCCCCGGCCGCGTGGGCGGTGCTGCCGCTGGTCGCCTCCGGCCGGCAGGTCGGCTCCTGCCTGATCACCTTCGCCACCGAGCGGATCTTCAGCCGCGAGGACCGCACCCTCTACTCCGCCTTCGCGGGCATCCTCGCGCAGTCCCTGGAACGGGCCCGCCTCTACGACACCCACCACCACCGGGCCACCGAGCTGCAGCGCGCGATGCTGCCGCGCAGTCTGCCCCGGCTGCCCGGGATCGCCACCGCCGCCCGCTACCTGCCGAGCACCGAGGGCATGCAGATCGGCGGCGACTGGTACGACCTGCTGCGGCTGCCGGACGGCCGGATCGGCCTGGTGATCGGCGACGTCCAGGGCCACAACGCCGAGGCCACGGCGGTGATGGGCCAGCTGCGCAGCGGGCTGCGCGCGTACGCCACCGACGGGCACGATCCGGCGGCCACGCTGGCCCGGACCAGCCGGCTGCTCGCTGAGCTGGACACCGAGCTGTTCGCCACCTGCCTCTATCTGACCCTCGACCCGGCCGACGGCACGCTGCGGGCCGCCCGCGCCGGTCACCCGGCCCCGGCCAGGGTCACCGAGGACGCCAAGGCGGTGGAGCTGGAGCTGCCCGGCGGCCCGCCGCTGGGCGTCGCCCCGGACCGGCCGTACCCGCTGGCGGTGGAGCGGCTGGCGCCCGGCGAGACGCTGCTCGTCTACACCGACGGACTGGTGGAGGACCGCGAGGAGGACTACGACGAGTCGGTGCAGCGGATGCTCGGCGGGCTGGAGCTGTGGGCGCGCAACGCCGGTCCGGTGCGGGTGGAGCCCGGTCCGGCCCTGGAGAGGTTGGCCGATCTGCTCACCCTGAACGTCATCGAACGGCGTTCGCGTCCGGACGATGTCGCGCTGCTGCTGTTGCACCGGTTGTCCACTGTGCACTAGTGGGACCGGTGGGGCGCCGATCGGAGGTCCACGGACCGTCCGATCGCGTCCGAAGCAGGGCGGTTTGGCGCGCTCTTGACGGGATATCGACGATATCCGGTCACTTGGCGAGATCCGTTCACACCTTCGTAGGATCATCACCCTAGAATTCGCCGCGTGACGATGACTCAGTGGTGCGCGGCGGCAACAGGCGTGCTGGCCGTCCTCGCCCTCGTGGCCGCCGCCCGCTACCGCGCGGTCGCCGCCACCCAGCGCCGCCGGGTCGGCCGGGAGCAGCGCGAGAACGCCGCCCTGCGGGAGCGGCTCGCCACCGAACTCTCCCGGCGCGGCGCCGAACTGGCCGCCGTCCAGCACGAACAGGAGCTCACCGCCTCCACCCAGCGGGCCTTCCTCAGCGTGGCCCGCCGGATCCTCGTGATGGCGCACGACCAGCAGGCCCTGCTGGACGAGATGGAGCGCACCCACGACGACCCGGCCCTGCTGGAGGGCCTGCTCAAGGCCGACCACGCCGCCGCCCAACAGGCGCGCCTGGCCCAGACCCTGGCCGTGCTCTGCGGCGCCCGGGCCGGCCGCCACTGGCCGGAGCCGGTCTCGCTGGAGGACGTCGTGCGCGGCGCCCAGTCGCGCATCCTGCCCTTCCAGCGGGTGATGATCCGCAGCCGGATCGAGACCGCGGTGGTCGGCGCCGCCGCCGAGGCGCTGATCCACGCGGTGGCCGAGCTGCTGGACAACGCCACCCGCTACTCCCCGCCCAGCACCCAGGTGTTCGTCACCCTGATGCCCGTGCACAACGGCGCCGTCATCGAGATCGACGACGGCGGCGTCGGCATGCCCGAGCAGGCCGTGGCCAAGGCCTCCGCCGCGCTGGCCGGCGGCTCCACCGTCGAGATCTCCCGGCTCGGCGAGGTGCCGCAGCTCGGCCTGGCGGCGGTCGGCCGGCTCGCCGAGCAGTACGGGTTCCGGGTCACGCTCAGCTCCGCGCCCTCGCCGTACGGCGGGGTGCGGGTCGTGGTGCTGCTGCCGAACGCGCTGCTCACCGAACCGCTGCCGCCGACCGTGCCGGGCTTCGGCGTGGAGGACGCGGTGTTCGGGGGCGGCCCGCGCCGCCCCGGCCCGCCACCGGCCGGACCGGCCCGGGGCGCCGGCTACGGGGCCCCGCCGGCGCGGCCCGGCCAGGGCGCGACCGCCCCGTACGACCCGGCGGGGGCCGTCGGCCACCCGCCCGTGCACCCGCATGCCGCCGACGGATCGCCGGCGTTCGCCCCGCCCGCCGCGAACCCGGCGTTCGCCCCGCCCGCCGCCGACGCCCCCGCGTACGGCACCACCCCGCCGCCGCTGCCCCGCCGGAACCACCGGCGCGGCCGAGCCGCCACCCGGCTCTCGGCCAACGCCGCCACGCCGCCGGCTCCGCCGTACCGCTCGGCGCAGCAGGCGCAGGCGTTCATGTCGATGTTCCAGGCCGGTACCGCCAGCGGCCGCTCGGCCGCCCGGGCCAACTCCCAGGCCCAGACGGCGTACCGGCCCCAGGCCGAAGCCCCTTCGCAGGACCGGGCCCGCCCCCGCGACCCGTTCGGCCAGGACCCGGGCCGGGTCCGTCCCTCGGGCCACTCCCCGGCCCCGGCCCCGCACGACCCTTCCCTTCCCCCTTCCCCCCAGCTTCCCCAGCGTTCCGGAGAGTTCCATGACCACCAACCCTGACCTCGGCTGGCTGCTCGCCGACATCATCAACGTCCCCGAGGTCCAGCACGCCGTCGTGGTGTCCAACGACGGCCTGGAGATCGGGCGCAGCGAGGGCATCGTCCGCGAGGACGCCGAGCGCCTCGCCGCCGCCTGCTCCGGCCTGCAGTCGCTGGCCCGCGGCGTCGCCCAGGGCTTCGGCGGTCACCACAGCTCCACCCGGCAGATCATCATCGAGTACGGCGGCGGCTACCTCTTCATCGTCGCCGCCGGCGCCGGCGCCCACCTGGCCGTGGTGACCGGCGAGGCCGTCGACGCCGGCCTGGTCGCCTACCAGATGCAGGTCCTCGTCGAGCGGATCGGCACCCATCTCACCAGCCCGCCGCGCGCCGACCTCGCGGCGGGGGGCCACCGGTGAGCGGCGGCCCGGTCCGCCCCTACGTCATCACCGGCGGCCGCAGCCGCTCCACCCGCCCCGAGCTGGCGATCGAGAGCCTGGTCAGCGCGTTACCGGAACAACCCGAACTCCCCGAGGACGCCCTGCTCAACCGCGAGCACCAGCGGATCGTCGACCTCTGCCGCAGCCTGCTGTCGATCGCCGAGGTGGCGGCCCACCTGGGGCTGCCGCTCGGCGTCGTCAAGGTGCTGGTCGGCGACCTCTGGGACCTCGGCGCCGTCCAGGTGCTCCCGCCCGTCCCGCAGGCCGAGCGCCTGCCCACCACTCTCCTGGAAGAGGTGCTCGTTGGCCTCCGCCAACTCCGCTGACGCGCTCGCCGGGCCGCCCGCCGCCGAGCCCTTCGGCCCGCCCGCCGAGCCCCAGTACCTGCCGCCGTCCGTCCAGGGCGCGGTGAAGATCCTGGTCACCGGCCCGTTCGGGGTCGGCAAGACCACGCTGGTCGGCTCGCTCAGTGAGATCACCCCGCTGCGCACCGAGGAGACCATGACGGCCGCCAGCGCCGGGGTGGACGACCTGACCGGGCGCGGCGACAAGACCACCACCACGGTGGCGCTGGACTTCGGGCGGATCACGCTCAACCGGCGGCTCGCGCTGTACCTGTTCGGCACGCCCGGCCAGCAGCGGTTCTGGCCGCTCTGGGACGACCTGTCGCGCGGCGCGCTCGGCGCGATCGCGATGGTCGACCTGCGCCGTCCGGACGAGAGCTTCGACGTGCTCGGGCGGCTGGAGGAGCAGCAGATCCCGTTCGCGGTCGCGGTCAACACCTTCCCGGACGCGCCCAGTTACCCGGAGGAGGAGCTGCGCGCCGCGCTGGACCTGCTGCCCGGGGCGCCGATCCTGCACTGCGACGCACGGGACCGGCGGGCGGCGTACGACCTGCTGATCGACTTCGTCGACCACCTGCACCGCACCGCCGTACTGGAGCTGCAGAGATGACCGTTCCCGAGCCCGCCGGCACGGCCGCCGTCCCGCCGCCGGGGTGCCCGGCCCACGCGGGCGGGGCCGCGACCCATCACGCGACGCTGCCCGTCGGGGTGCCGCTCACCCCGCTGTACGGCGCCGCCGTCGCCGACGACCCGCACGGCCTGTACGCCCGGCTGCGCGCCCAGTACGGCCCGGTGGCGCCGATCGAGCTGGAGCCCGGGGTGGAGGCCTGGCTCGTCCTCGGCTATCCCGAGCTGCTCGAACTCACCCGCAACGAGGCGCTGTTCTCCAAGGACTCGCGCCGCTGGCGGGTGCCGGCCGAGGGCCGGCTGGCCCCCGACTCGCGGCTCCAGCCGATGACCGCCTGGCGGCCCACCCTGCTCAACCTGGACGGCGCCGAGCACCAGCGGCTGCGCGCCGCCGTCGCCGACACGCTCGCCCGGATCGACCACCGTCAGCTGCGCGGGACCACCGAGTCCTCCGCCGACGCGCTGATCGACAGCTGGGGTCCGGACGGCACCGCCGACCTGGTCACCCAGTACGCGCGCCGGCTGCCGCTGCTGGTCTTCACCCAGCTGCTCGGCCTGCCCGCCGACGCCGGTCCGCACCTCATCCGGCTGATCAGCCACATCGCCGACAGCGGCGCCGAATCGGTGCGCGCCAACCAGGAGTTCCAGGCGATCGTGGTCGACCTGGTGCAGCGCCGCCGGGCCACGCCCAGCGCCGACCTGACCTCCTGGCTGCTGGCCCACCCGGCCGCGCTGTCCGACGAGGAGGCGGTGCACCACCTGGTGGTGATGATGGTCGCCGGCAACGAGACCACCATCTGCTGGACCGGCAACACGCTGCGGCTGCTGCTCACCGACCGCCGGTTCCGGGCCACCCTCACCGGCGGGCGGCTGACCGTCGCCGACGCGCTGGAGGAGGTGCTCTGGCGCGACCCGCCGACGCAGAACTTCCCCGGCCGCTGGGCCACCGCCGACACCGTGCTCGGCGGCCGGCACATCAGCCAGGGCGACATGCTCGTGCTCGGCCTGGCCGCGGCCAACGCCGATCCGGCCGCCCAGGCCCCCGGGGCGGCCGGGCACGCCGCGCTCGGCAGCAACCGGGCGCACCTGGCCTGGGGCGCCGGCAAGCACGTCTGCCCGGCCCAGCACCCGGCCCGGATCATCGTCGAGACCGCCGTCGAGACCCTGCTGCACCGCCTGCCGGACCTCCAACTGGCCGTACCGGCCCATGAGCTGGCCTGGCGGCCGTCGCCCTGGTCGCGCGCCCTGGTCAGCCTTCCGGTGCTCTACAGCGCCTTCACCCCGCCCCGCCCGCCAGCCCCCGAGAGGCCCTCCGCATGGACACCGCCGCAGCTGCCGTACCCGGCTCCGGAAGACCTGGACCCGAGCGACCCGGGCCCGGTGCACCCGGCCTCGGTGGAGGAGACGGCGTCGGCCGGCCCGGGCCCGTCCGGCTCGACGCCCTCGGACGCGACCAGCACGGGGAGAACGCCCGCCTCCGGGAAGCCGGCCCGGCGGTCCTGGTGGAGCTCCCTGGCGGGGTGGTGGTCTGGGCAGTGACCCACCACGACACCCTGCAGGAGCTGCTCGCCGACCCCCGGGTCGGCAAGGACCCGCAGCTGTGGACGACGTTCCGGGAGGGGCGGCTGCCCGAGGGCTGGCCGCTGATCACCTTCGTCACCGTCCCCGGCATGATCACCGCCGACGGCGAGGACCACCGCCGGCTGCGCGGCCTGGTCACCCAGGCGTTCACCCCACGCCGGGTCGCCGCGCTGCAGCCCGCCGTCGAGGCCCGGGCCACCGCGCTGCTCGACCGGATCGCCGAACTGGCGGGCGGGTCTCAGGGCGGGTCTCAGGGCGGGCCGGAGGGTGGCTTCGACCTGCGCGAGCACTTCGCCTACCCGCTGCCGATGCACGTGATAGGCGAGCTGCTCGGCCTGCCGCCCAAGCAGCAGGACGAGCTGCACGAACTCTCCGACACTCTGGTCTCCAGCTCCGCCACCCCCGAGGCCGCCGTCGCCGCGCAGCGCTCGCTGTTCGCGCTGCTCGCCTCGGTGGTCGCCGCCAAGCGGGCCGAGCCCGGCGACGACCTCACCACCGCCCTGATCGCCGCCCGCGAGGACGACGACCGGCTCAGCGAGAGCGAGCTGGTCGGCACCCTGCTGCTGATGCTGGTGGCCGGCCACGAGACCACGCTCAACCTGATCACCAACGCCGTCCGCGCCCTGCTCGCCCACCCCGAGCAGCTGCGGCTGGTGCTGGACGGCACGGTGCCGTGGTCGGCGGCCGTCGAGGAGACGCTGCGGTACGACTCGCCGGTCGGGCAGTTCCCGCTCCGCTACGCGACCGAGGACATCCCGGTCGGCGACACGGTGATCCGGCGGGGCGAGGCGCTGCTCGCCTCCTACGCGGCCGCCGGGCGCGACGACGCCCACTTCCCGGACGCGGACCGCTTCGACCTCACCCGGCAGCCGAACCGGCACCTGTCCTTCGGGCACGGCCCGCACTTCTGCCTCGGCTCCGGGCTCGCCCGGCTGGAGGCCGAGACGGCGCTGCGGCTGCTGTTCGAGCGCTTCCCCGCGCTGGCGCTCGCGGACGGGCCGGCGCCGGAGCCGATCGGCTCGTTCGTCAGCAACAGCGTGCGGACGCTGCGGGTGACCGTCTGAGCCCCGTCGCCGCCGAGTGACCGAGGGCGGCCCGGGTCGTTGGGGGGTTCATGAAGAAACTCGCCGCCCTGGCCGCCCTCACCCTGGCCGGTCTCGCCGCCGCCGCGCCCGCCGCGTCCGCCGCCACCTCCACCGCGTCCTCCCCCGACGCGCTCGGTGGCCTGTCCAACGGGCTCACCCTGTCCCCCGCCGACCTCGTCATCCACAAGGCGAAGGATCTGCCGCTGGTCGGCAAGGCCGCCACCGAGATCGAGGCCATCGGCACCGGTCAGATGACCCACCCGGGCCTCAGCGGCCAGATCGGGCAGGGCTTGTGACCGGCGTGCGGCGGCCCGCGGCGCTCGTGCTGGGCGCGCTGGCGCTGGCCGTCGCGCCGGCGCCCGCGTTCGCCTCCGCGCCCGCGGACGCGCCGGTACCCGCGCCCGCCCGGGACTTCGGCGCCGCCGCGACCTGCCTCCAGGAGGTGGCGGTCGTCCCGGCGCTCGGCAGCCACGCCGCCGGACCCACCCGCTGCTCCGGCGGCACCGCGCTCGACCACGTCGCGGGAACGGTGGGCTCGCTCACCCGGTGACGTAGAGCCTCTGCAGCTCCCCGTAGTCCAGCCCGCCGTCGAGCGCGGTGTACGTCCCGCCCGTGTACACCTCCTCGGCGGCGCGGCGCACCGCCGCGTACGCCGCCTTCGCCAGGCCCGGCCCCAGGCTGACCCGGGCCACGCCCAGCGCCGCCAGCTCCGGCACCGACGGCGAGCCCGGTCCCGCCAGCACGTTCAGCGGCGCCGGCACGGCCTCGACCAGCGCGGCGATCACCGCCGGGTCGGCCACCCCCGGCACGAACACGCCGTCCGCGCCCGCCTCGACGTAGGCCCGCAGCCGGGCCACCGCCTCGTCCAGACGCCCCTCCGGCGCGCCGAGCCGCCGCAGGAAGACATCGGTGCGGCCGTTGACGAACAGCGGCACACCGGCCGCGTCCGCCGCCGCCCGGGCCGCCGCGATCCGCTCGGCCGCCTCGGCCGCGGGCCGGTCGCCGTCCTCCAGGTTGACGCCCACCGCGCCGGTGGCGAGCAGTTCGGCGACCGTCCCGCCGACGCCGGCGGCGGTGTCGGCGAACCCGCTCTCCAGGTCCGCGGTGACCGGCAGCGCCACGGCCGCGCGGACCACCAGCGCGGTCTGCGCCAGCACCGCGTCCCGGTCGGCGGCGTCGCCGTCGGCGCTGCCGAGCGCCCAGCTGACGCTCGCGCTGGCGGTGGCGAGGGCCGGCGCCCCGGTGGCCGCGACCAGGCGGGCGCCCAGCGCGTCCCACACGTTCGCGAGCACCAGCGGTGCGCCGGGGCGGTGGAGTTCGTGCAGGCGGCGGGCCTTGTCGCGCTGTTCGGTGCTCATCGCCGCGGCCCCTACTTCGCGGCCGGGCTGAGCCGGGAGGTCACGCCGATCCGGTTCCAGGCGTTGATGGTGGTGATCACCGCGATCAGCTGGGCCAGCTCGGCCTGCTCGAAGTGGGCGGCGGCCTCGGCGTAGACGGCGTCCGGCACGTGCCCCTGGGTGAGCAGGGTGACCGACTCGGTCAGCGCGAGGGCCGCGCGCTCCCTGGCGGTGAACCAGGAGGTCTCGCGCCAGGCGGGGAGGGAGAGCAGGCGGTGCTGCTGCTCGCCGTTCTCGAGCGCGTCGGTGGAGTGCATGTCGATGCAGAACGCACAGCCGTTGATCATCGAGGCGTGCACCTTGACCAGCTCGGCGAGCACCGGGTCCAGGCCCTGCCGAGCGGCGCGCTCCAAGGCGATCATCGCCTTGTAGTAGTCGGGTGCCAGGTCGGGAAGGGAGATCCGCTGCGCCGGGGCTGACACGGTGGCTTCGGTGCTGTCGTTCGTCGTCGTCATGCCCCCCAGCCTAGGAACCCGGCGGCCCACTGTCCCGGTACGTTCGGCCACCGGAATCATGGGCCACTTCGCACACCGCGGCCGGGACGTGGGCAGGGAGTGTGGCACGACCGGACGGTCGGGCGGAAGAGCGCGACCGCTCCCGGTCGGCGAACGGGCGTGCGAGGATCGCGGGGAGGGTGGTGCGGACGAGGTCAGGGGGACGGGACGTGTGCACGGCGTTCGTGAGCATCGAGCCGACGGCGGCGGTGCCGGTGCTGCTGCTGTCGGTGCGGGACGAGTACGCCGGACGGCGGTGGGCGCCGCCCGGGCGGCACTGGCCCGCGCAGCCGTCGGCCGTCGGCGGACTGGACCTGGTCGCGGGCGGAACCTGGCTCGCGGTGGAGCCGGGCGGTCCGGGGCCTGTCGCCGCGTGCCTGCTGAACGGTTTCGGCACCCTGGCACCGGCCCAGGCGCGGCTGTCGCGCGGTGAACTGCCGCTGCTCGCCGTCCGGGGCGGCCGGGCCGGCGACCTGGACCTCGACCGCTACGACCCGTTCCACCTGGTGGTCGTCCGACCCACCGGCGCCCGGGTGCTGAGCTGGGGCGGGAGCGGCAGCCGGCTCGCCGAGGTGGAGCTGCCGACCGGTCTGAGCGTCGTCCTCAACGACGGGCCGGAGGGACTGGCCGAGAACCGCACCGCCTCCGAGCGGATCCGCACCCTGATGGCCGCCCGCGCCGCCCGTTTCCGGGCCCGCTTCACCGCCGAACCCCGGCCGCAGCCGCACCCCGGCGCCGCGACCGCCGAGCAGGCGTGGGGCCGCTGGCTGCCGATCGCCACCGGCGACGGGTTGGCGCTCGACGACCCCGCCGCGCTGGTCCAGCGGCGCGAGTTCGGGGACGGCCGGATCTGGGGCTCGTCCTCGATCTCGCTGCTGGCCCTCGGCGCCGGGACCGTCCGCTACGACTTCGCCGCCCTCCCCGTGGAGCCGGACGGCGCCGACGAGGGCTGGCGGCGGGTGGAACTGTAGGCGCGGGCCGGGGTGGACCGGCTCAGTCGTGCAGCGTGACGCCGGGCAGTGGACCGCCGGCGGCGTCGAACAGCGGGGCCCCGCACTCGCACTGTTCGCCGGCCAGGGTCTCGGTCGGCGGCAGCTCCCAGACCAGCATCTGCGAGCAGCTCGGGCAGTTCAGGCTGACCAGGGTCCCTTCGGGTTCCGAGCCCCAGGCCCGCACCGGAAGGTCCTCGTGCGTCAGCCCGGCCAGCTCGCGCCCACCGGTCAGCGCGACCAGCAGCTCGTAGGTGTCGGTGCCGTCCTCCCACACCGCGAGCGTGCAGCCGAGGTCCGTCAGCACCCCGGAGAGGTGGTCGAGCTGGCGGACCGGGAAGTCCCCACGGTTCAGCGTCGGACCGGCCTCGGCCGCGCGGTAGAGGTCGCCGGTGTCGACGCCCGCCGGATCCACCCCGAAGGCCCGCAGCCGCCCGGCCACGAACGCCGCCAGCTCGCCCGGGGTCTCCTCGCCGGACCAGTCCATGCCGAACATCACGCCGCCGACCCGGACCCCTCGCGCACGCTCGTCAGGGGTCAGGACCAGTTCTTCCAGCTCCGTCATGATGATCACGCTATCCCCGCCGTGACGGCGCAGGAAGCCGGCGGGCCCGAAACCCTTTGCCGGGAGCACCGTTCGTCGTCACCCTGGGGGGATGCTGGGATTCGTCAGAACGGACAACGAAGCCCTCGTCTCGTGCTTGGGCGATGCACAACGCACTGTGGCGGCGTACCGGGAACTGCTGCGCCGCGGCGACCAAGCGCTCGACGCGATCCGCGGCGGGCTCTCCCACGAGGACGCCGCGGTCCGCGAAGGGTGCTGCCGGCTCCTCGACCACCTGGTCGACGTCGACTCCATGGACCAACTGATCACCATGGCCGACGATCCCGACGCCCGCGTCCGGATCGCCGCGTTCCATGCGCTGGCCTGTGACCGCTGCAAGGGCGACACCTGTGCGCCGGGCGCGGACCGGGTTCTCGCGCCCGGGATCCGGCATCTGGCCGCCGATCCCGATCCGCACGTCCGGGCCAGGGCCGTCGAGCTCGTCGGCAAGTTCGTTCACACCAGCGCGGACGCCCTGGCGGCCCTGCGCTCGGCGCAGGCCCACGACCCCAGCCCGACCGTCCGGAAGGTGGCCGGCTGGTACGTCCCCGGCGGGAGCATCCACCGGCGCACCCGCCCGAGGGCGTAGCGCCTCGCCGGCCACGGTGGCGCGGGGGCCCCGGACTGCCCGGGGCCCCGACCTCCGTCCTACTTCCGCCAGAACAGGTGGTGCGTCACCCCGCTCGGGCTGGGCACGACGTCCAGGTGGAAGCGGTCGCGCAGCTCGTCCGGGGACTCCCAGAGCTTCAGCCCGGTCCCGAGCTTCACCGGCGAGACCGCCACGTGCAGGGTGTCGACCAGGTCGGCGTCCAGGAACTGCCTGATCGTGGTCACCCCGCCCCCCAGGCGGACGTCCTTGCCCCGGGCCGCCTCCTTCGCCTGCCCCAGGATCGCGGCCGGGTCGCCCTCGACGAAGTGGAACGTGGTGTCGGAGAGGGTGATCGAGGGCCGCGGGTGGTGGGTCAGGACGAACACCGGGGTGCGGAACGGCGGCTCGTCCCCCCACCAGCCCTGCCACTCCAGGTTCTCCCAGGGGCCGCGCTGGGGGCCGAACTTGTTGCGGCCCATGATCTCGGCACCAATGTTGCGGGCGTAGTCGCGGGTCAGGTAGTCGTCCAGCCCCCGGCTGCCGCCCGGGTCGGTGCGCATCGGCCAGCTCGCCGTGGCGCCGGCCCAGGAGAACAGCTCCTCCGGCCGGACGTGGCCGAACGGCCGCTCCAGGGTCTGGTCCTCGCCGGCGCCGATGCCGTCGGCCGAGACGTTGAAGTTCTGGACCCGCAGAAGTTGACTCATGTGTTCCTCCGATCCGCGCCGGCCTGCAGCCGGCGGGCGTTCTCGGTCAGGTGGCGGCGTTCCGGGGCGCTGGTGGCACGGCGGGCGGCTTCGCGGTAGACGTCCGCCGCCGTCGGGTCGCCGAGGAGTTCCAGGAGGTGCGCCCGGGTGGCGAACAGGCGGTGGTGGCGGGCGAACCGCTTGTCCGCCTCCAACGGGGCGAGGGCGGCCAGCCCGGCCTCCGGTCCCCCGACCATCGCCAGCGCCACCACCCGGTTGAGGGCGATGAAGGGGTTCTCGCCGAACCGGGCCAGCAGCAGGTCGTAGAGCACCAGGATCTGCGGCCAGTCCGTCGACCCGGCGTCCGGCGCCTCGTCGTGGACGGCCGCGATCGCCGCCTGGAGCTGGTACGGACCCACCCGGCCGCGCGGGAGGGTGCGGCTGACCAGCGCCACCCCCTCCTCGATCAGCGCGGGGTCCCACAGCGAACGGTCCTGCTCCGCCAGCGTCACCAGCTCCCCGCCCGGCCCCGTGCGCGCCGGACGGCGGGCGTCCGTGAGCAGCATCAGGGCGAGCAGGCCCGCCGTCTCGGCGTCGTCCGGGACCAACCGGAGCAGCAGACGGGTCAGGCGGATCGCCTCGGCGGAGAGTTCCGGCGCGGTGAGGTCGTCGCCGCTGCTCGCCGTGTAGCCCTCGTTGAAGATCAGGTAGAGCACCTGGCGGACCTCGGCGAGCCGTTCCGAGAGCTGCCCGGCGGGCAGCCCGGCGGTCCGGACGGTCTGCTTCGCCCGGCTGATCCGCTGCGCCATCGTCGCCTCCGGCACCAGGAACGCCGCCGCGATCTGCGTCGTGCCGAGGCCGCCGACGACCCGCAGGGTGAGCGCGATCCGGCTGGGTGCGGACAGGTCCGGGTGGCAGCAGAGGAAGAGCAGGTGCAGCGAGTCGTCCCGGTCGGCGGCGGGCGCCGCGTCCGGCGGGGGGCTGAGCAGCGCGGACTGCGGTGTGGCGAGGAGCAGCGCGTCCTCGCGGCGCCGGCGGGCCGCCTCGCTGCGCACGGCGTCGGTCAGCCGCCGTCCGGCGACCGTCACCAGCCAGCCCCGCGGGTTCTCCGGCATCCCCTCGACCGGCCACTGGGTGGCGGCCGCCAGCAGCGCCTCCTGGACGGCGTCCTCGCAGGCGTCGAACTGTCCCCGCCCGTGGCGGCGCACCAGCGCCCCGAGGGCCTGGGGCGCGAGATCGCGCAACAGGCCCTCCAGGCCCCCCGGGGCGGGCGGCCGGCCGCCGTTCACACGTCCGCCGAGGGGGCCGGGGACTCGTGCAGGATCGGCCACAGCTCGACCGGCTCGACGTCCGCGAACGGCATGTCGGCGGCGATCTGCTGGGCGCGCTCCAGGCTCTCGCAGTCCAGCAGGTAGAAGCTGGCGATGTACTCCTTGGTCTCCAGGTACGGCCCGTCGGTGACCGCCGGCAGACCGTCCGCGCGCCGCACCAGCTGGGCCGCGGCGGCGTCCGCCAGCCCGTAGGCGCCGAACAGCTCGCCGGTCTCCCGGTACTTGGTGTTGAACGCCTCCTGCTTGGCGATCGCGGCCGGCCACTCCTCGGCCGGGAACGCGTCCCACTTCGCCTGGTTGCCGTAGATCATGGCGACGTACTTCATCTCGGGTGTCCTCCCGTCCCGCGTGCCCCTCGCGGCACGCTCTCACCCCTCGGTCGGAGCGGACCGCCGGGGTCTCGACATCCATCGGCAAGATTTCCCGACATCTTTTCCCACCTCGGCGCCGGGCGCTCCGGAGACGGGCGGCGGGTGCGTCCGGGCTTCCGTGCGGGGCCGGAAATTCGGCATGCTCGGCGGACGACGTGCGAATCGTGCGAACGGGCGGGGGAGCCATGACACAGACGACCGTGCCGCCGCCGACCGTCCGCCGGATCGCGGGCTTCGCCGCGCCCGTCGCGCTGAGCGAGGCGATCGCCCTCGGCGCGCAGTTCGCGGTGGCGGCGATGCTGGGCGCGGCCGGCGGGCACGCGCTCTACCTGCGGTCGCTCTACACGCCGGTCGCCTTCCTGCTGGTGGCGCTGAACGTCGGCCTCTCGACCGCACTCCAGGTGGTGGCCGCGCGCGCCACCGGGAGCGGGCGGCGCGCCGAACTGCCCGGCCACCTCGCCGCCGCGGCACGGCTCGGCGCGGGCTGCTACCTGGTGTGCGGCGTCGTCGTCCTGGCGGGCGCCGGGCCGCTGGGGGCGCTGCTCGACGTGCCCGCCGCCGACCGGACGCCGTTCCTCGCCCTGCTGGCCGCGATGGTGGCGGTGAACGCGGTCGGCGCGCTGGGCGAGCTGTGCGCGGCCGTGCTGCGGGGCTCCGGCGCGACCGGGCGGGGGATGCTGCTGACGCTCACCTCGGCGGGCCTGCTGCTGGCCGGGGTCGGCGGGCTGGGGCTCGGGGCGGGCTGGGGGCTGGCCGCGCTGCCGGTCTCCGCCCTGGTGGCCGGGGTGGTGGAGCTGCTGCTCGGCGCGGTGCTGCTGCGGCGGGCGGGACTGCGGCGGGCGTCATGGCTGCGGGCGGCATCGCTGCGACGGGCCGCCGGGGGCCGGGAAGAGGGCAGCCGGGGCGAGGTGCGGGCGGCGGCGCTGTCCGTCGGGGTGCCGGTCGGTGCCTCGTTCCTGCTGCTCTGTGCCGTCAACCTGGCCATGCTGCGCGTGGTCTCCCCGTTCGGCCCGGGCGCGGTGGCCGGGTTCACGCTCGGCTCGACGCTGCAGAGCGCGGTGGTCGTCCCGGCCGTGGGGTTCGGCTCCGCGATCGCGATCCTGGTCAACCAGGCGGCCGCGGCCGGTGACCGGACCGCCGCCCGGCGGGCCGTGCGTTCCGGCGGCCTGCTGACCGCGGGCTGCTACCTCGGCGTGACGGCGGTGCTGTGGACGGCGGGCGCGCCGCTGGCCGCCCGGCTCTCCGACGACCCGGCCACCGCCGGGCAGGCCGTGCGCTTCCTCCAGCTGGCCGGGCCGTCGTTCGGCTGCACGGCGCTGGCGCTGACCGCGCTGACCCTGCTGGAGCAGACCGGACACGGCATCGTCGCGTTCGCGCTGAACCTCGTGTACTTCGGCGCCGTGATCGCCGTGGGCGGGCGGCTGAGCGCGGCCCGGCACTCCACCGACCCGCTGTACCTGACCATGACGGCCGGGGCCTGTCTGGGCGTCACGGTCTGCTGGACGGTGCTGTGGTGGCTGCTCCACCGGCGGCCGGACCGCCGGTGGAGCAGCCACCCGGAGTGAGGGCCCCGGGTGTCAGGCCGCCGACAGGCCGAGGCGCTCCAGGCGCTCCGGGTCGGTGAAGATGTTCAGCTCGACGATCCTGCCGCCGCGCACC
Source organism: Kitasatospora sp. NPDC004723 (assembly GCF_040609255.1). Classification (NCBI taxonomy): domain Bacteria; kingdom Bacillati; phylum Actinomycetota; class Actinomycetes; order Kitasatosporales; family Streptomycetaceae; genus Kitasatospora; species Kitasatospora sp. NPDC004723. Next base: position 44,388 of record NZ_JBEXJT010000018.1, read on the forward strand.
GTGAACGCGGCGAGCGAGACCGGGCGGCCGTCGGCGAACGCGGCCACCGCCGGCTCGCCGTTGACCAGCACCGGGCGGGACTCCCCGGCGAACTGCGTGCCGAAGAGGCTCGCCCCGGCCGCCACCTCGTTCGCCCCGCGCCGGAAGGTGGCCGGGCGCAGGGCGCCACCGTCGGAGCGGGCCACCACGTCCGGGTCGAGGACGGTGAGCAGCGCGTCGAAGTCCCCGCCGCGGGCGGCGGCCAGGAACGCCTCCACCACCTCCCGGCGCAGCGCCAGATCGGCGTCCGGCACGGGCGCGGCCCCCTGGACGCGGCGGCGGGCCCGGCTGGCGAGCTGGCGGGTGGAGGCGGAGGTGCGGCCGAGGATCGGGGCGATCTCGTCGAACGGCACCGAGAACAGGTCGTGCAGCACGAACGCCAGCCGCTCCGCCGGGGCCAGCGTCTCCAGCACGATCATCAGCGCGATGCCGACCGAGTCGGCGGTGAGGATCTCCTGCTCCGGGTCGACGGCCCGCGCCCCGCCGATGATCGGATCGGGCAGCCGGACCTCCCGGCCGTCCTGCTCCTGCAGCGGGTCCTCGCGCCGGGCGACGCGGGAGCGCAGCAGGTCCAGGCAGACCCGGCCGGTCACGGTGGTCAGCCAGCCGCCCAGGTTGACGACCCCGCCGACGTCCGTACGGCTCAGCTTGAACCACGTCTCCTGGACGGCGTCCTCGGCCTCGCTGAGCGAGCCGAGCATCCGGTAGGCGACCGCCCGGAGATGGGACCGGTGCTGCTCGAAGCGCTCGGCCAGAAGGTCTTCCCCGTTCATCTGCCACACCCTCGCGTCGGGATCCGTCGGTTCACTGACGGACGTTAGCCGCTCCTCGTGACGCGAACACGCGCGCACCGGGCCGGCGTGGGCCGCGGGCCGACGTGGCCGGGCCGCCGGAGGGGCGCCCCGCGGCCGGGTCGCCGTCTTCGCTGTGGAACCGCCGAACTCCCGTCCTGGTAGGCCGTGTTCGCCATCCCCCACCGCGGTCGTGCGTCGGGCGCGATGCATCGGACCATCCGGGGGCGGCGGGGGTTGCGGCGATAATCCCGCCATGAGCCGCCCCCGAACCACCCGCGCCGCCGCCCCCTGGACCGCGTTCGGCGGAGACCTGCACCTCGACCTCGGCGAACGCCGCGCCGCCGGGGCCGGACTGCGCGCGGCCCTGGAGGACGCGCTGCGCGAGGCCGTCCAGGACGGGCGGCTCGCACCCGGCACCCGGTTGCCGTCCTCCCGGGCGCTCGGCGAGGACCTCGGGATCGCCCGGAACACCGTCGTCGAGGCGTACGGGCAGCTGACCGCCGAAGGCTGGCTCAGCTCCCGGCAGGGCTCCGGGACGACGGTCGCCGAACGCCCCGCGCCCCGGCCCGCCGGCCGCACCGTCGAGGTGGCGGCGGGCCGCCGCCCCACCGGGCGGCACGACCTGCTCGCCGGGCGGCCGGACCTCTCGCTGTTCCCCCGCACCGCCTGGCTGGCCAGTGCCCGCCGGGCGCTGGCCGTCGCCCCGCACGAGGCCTTCGACTACGGCTCCCCGCTGGGGCGGATCGAGCTGCGCCGGGCGCTCGCCGGCTACCTGGCCCGGGTGCGGGGCGTGCGCACCGATCCGGACCGGCTGCTGATCTGTGCCGGCTTCGGCCAGGGCCTCGGCCTGCTGGCCACCGCCCTGCGCGAACGCGGGGCCGGGCGGGTGGCCGTCGAGACGTACGGGCTGCCGCCGCAGCGGGACGTCCTGCGGGCGGCCGGGCTCGGCCTCGCGCCGCTGCCGCTGGACTGCGCCGGGGCGCGGACGGACCTGCTGGCCGGGCTGACCGGGGAACGGGTCGGGGCGGTGCTGCTCACCCCCGCGCACCAGTTCCCGACCGGCGCCGCCCTGGCCGCCGAGCGCCGCTCGGCCGCCGTCCGCTGGGCCCGCGAGCACGACGGGTACGTGATCGAGGACGACTACGACGGCGAGTTCCGCTACGACCGGCAGCCGCTCGGCGCGATGCAGGCGCTCGACCCGGACCGCGTGGTGTACGGCGGCACCGCCGCCAAGAGCCTCGCGCCCGGTCTGCGGCTGGCCTGGCTGGCACTGCCCGACGAACTGGTCGAACCGGTCAGCCGGCTCAAGGACCTGGCGGACACCATGAGCCCGGTGATCGACCAGCTCACCTTCGCCGAACTGATCACCTCGGGCCGCTACGACCGGCACGTGCGGCGCTGCCGGCTGCACTACCGGCGGCGCCGGGACCTCCTGGTCGCGGCGCTCGCCGAACGGGCCCCGCACGTCCGGGTCACCGGAATCGCCGCCGGGCTGCACGCCGTCCTGGAGCTGCCGCCCGGCTCCCGCCCGGAAGCGGAGCTGGTGAGCCGCGCCCGCGCCGCCGGCCTGGTCCTCACCGGCCTCGGCTGGTACCTCACCGAGCACGCCGCCGCGGACGCCCCGCCGGCCCTGGTCGTCGGCTACGCCACCCCGCCCGACCACGCCTTCCCCGCCGCCCTCGACGCCCTCTGCGCGGTGCTGCGCACGGCCTGAGGCACCCGCGTCGCGGCAGGCCGGAGGCCGCCGGGGGTGGGCCTCGGCGGCCTGGGGCGGAAGGGGTTACTTGTTGCGGCTGCCCAGTTCGAACAGGAGCATGATGAAGCCGGCGAAGATGTGGATGCCGGCGGTGTAGATCACCAGGCGGTGGTAGACGCGACGGTTGGCCCACTTGCCCGCGTCCATGGTCTTCGGCGCGTTCTCGTCCCTGGTGTCCGGGGCGGGCAGGGCGGTCGCGGCGGGGGTTGCGGCGGTCTCGGCCATCGGGATCATCCTCCGGGTTTCCTGACGTCGGGTCAGTGGTGCGGGGCGGCGGGGCCGCCACCGAGGCAGAGTTCGCCGCCGGGGCTCTGCAGCAGGGTGTGCATGAAGAGCAGTTCGACTCCGGACGAGGAGTCGGCGGCGATGCAGTGCGGGGTGAGCGAGTCGAAGTGGGCGGAGTCGCCCTCCTCGAGCAGGTGGACGCGTTCGCCGAGGGTCAGCTTCAGCCGGCCCTGGAGGACGTACAGCCATTCCTCGCCGGGGTGGACGCGGACCACGGCGTCCTGCACGCCCGGGGGGACGTGCACGCGCAGCGCCTGCATGGCCCGGCCGGGGGCGCCGGTGCGGCGGTAGCCCCAGCCGCCGGCGCGACCGGGTTCGATCGCGCCGCCGCGCACCACCGGGTCCGGCTCGGTGTAGGTCTCGCCGAGCAGGCCGGAGACGGAGGTGCCGTAGGCGCGGGCGAGGCCGAGCAGGACGGGCAGTGAGGGCTGCCGGCGTCCGGTCTCCAGTCGGGACAAGTAGGCTGGGGACAGACCGATCCGGGCGGCGGCGACCTCCAGGGTGAGGCGGCTGCCGAGCCGGTGGTCGCGCAGCCGCGCGGCGAGGCCGGCCACCTCCTGCAGCTCGTGCTCCTCGACGGGGGCGACGGGGGCGGCGGGGGCGGTGGAAGCCTCGGGCTGGGGACCGGCTGGGCTGGTGGTCATGTGTCCAGTGGACACCTCGCGTGCCGCCTGGGCAATTTTCTTGCCTCTTAGGCAAAGCCGCGTGTGAGACCGCTACGGACGGGGAATGTTCCTGAGGTTGGACCGGGCCAGGTCGATCATCCGGCCGACGCCGCCGGAGAGCACCGTCCGCCCGGCGGCCAGCGCGAAGCCCTTCACCTGGGCGGCCGTGATGTGCGGCGGGATGGACAGCGCGTTGGCGTCGGTGACCACGTCCACCAGCGCCGGGCCGGGCCGTTCCAGCGCCTCCGCCAGCACCTCCCGCACCCGGGCCGGCTCGGTGACCCGCTTGGCCGGGATGCCCATCGCCCGGGCGATCCCGGCGTAGTCGACGTCGCCGTTGTCGATCTCCGACTCCGGGTAGCCGGAGACCAGCATCTCCAGCTTGATCATGCCGAGCGCGCCGTTGTTGAAGACCACCGTCTTCACCGGCAGCCGGTGCTTGGCCACCGAGAGCAGCTCGCCGAGCAGCATCGACAGGCCGCCGTCGCCCGCCATCGCCACCACCTGGCGCCCGGGGAAGGCGAGCTGGGCGCCGATCGCGTGCGGCAGCGCGTTGGCCATCGAGCCGTGCAGGAAGGAGCCGATCACCCGGCGGCGGCCGTTGGGCTGCAGGTACCGGGCGGCCCAGACGTTGTTCATGCCGGTGTCGACGGTGAACACCGCGTCGTCGGCGGCCACCTCGTCCAGCACCGAGGCCACGTACTCGGGGTGGATCGGCAGGTGCTTCTCGATGTCCTTGGTGTACGCGCCGACCACGCCCTCCAGGGCGCGGCAGTGGCGGCGCAGCATGTCGTCCAGGAACGAGCGGTCGCGCTTCTGCTCCAGCAGCGGCAGCACGGCGCGCAGGGTGGCCGAGACGTCGCCGTGCACCGCGAGGTCGAGGGCGGTGCGGCGGCCGAGCCGGGTGGCGTCGTGGTCGACCTGGACGGTGCGGGCCTGGGGCAGGAAGGAGTCGTACGGGAAGTCGGTGCCGAGCAGCACGACGAGGTCGGCGGAGTGCAGCGCCTCGTGGCAGGCGCCGTAGCCGAGCAGTCCGCTCATCCCGACGTCGTACGGGTTGTCGTACTGGATCCACTCCTTGCCGCGCAGGGAGTGCCCGACCGGCGCGTGCAGGACGGCCGCGACCTCCAGCACCTCGGCGTGCGCGGAGCGGACGCCGGCGCCGCAGAACAGGGCGACCCGGTGCGCCCTGTTGAGCGCGCCCGCGAGCTCCTGCACCTGGGACCAGGGCGGGGCGGCGACGGCCTGCTCGGTGAGGTAGTGGCTGGTACCGGTCGGACGGGTGGCGGAGAGCGCGGCGACGTCGCCGGGGAAGGCCAGCACGGAGACGCCGCGGGCGCCCAGCGCGTGCTGGATCGCGACCCGCAGCAGGCGGGGCAGCTGGCCGGGGGTGGAGAGCATCTCGCACCAGCTGCTGCAGTCGGTGAACACCCGTTCGGGGTGGGTCTCCTGGAAGAAGCCGGTGCCGATCTGGCCGGAGGGGATGTGCGAGGCGAGGGCGAGCACCGGGACGCCGCTGCGCTGGGCGTCGTAGAGGCCCTGGATGAGGTGGGTGTTGCCGGGGCCGCAGGAGCCGGCGCAGACCGCGAGGCGGCCGGTCAGCTCGGCCTCGGCGGCGGCCGCGAAGGCGCCGGCCTCCTCGTTGCGGACGTGCACCCAGCTGATGCCCTCCGCCCGGCGGATCGCGTCCACGACGGGGTTGAGGCTGTCGCCGACCACGCCGTAGACGCGTTCGACCCCGGCCTGCCGGAGCACCTCGACCATCTGCTCGGCGACACTCACCACGGGGATCTCCTGACGCCGGGGACGCGCGACACCAGCACCGTCCGTCGGCGCCGGACCCCCCGCACCCGGGGTGGGCCGGACGGGTGAGGGGGGCCGGGGCCCGCGGGGGCGGGGCGGTGGCGGTGCTACTCGGCGGCGAGGTGGTCGGGGCCGGAGGTGATCCGGCCGGTGGAGAGGCCCGCCTGGGCCTGGCGGCGGGCCGGTTCGCGGCCGGGGGGCTGGCTGCAGCGCTCCTGGGCGGGCGGGGTGGTGGTGGGCACCGAGACCGGGCGGCCCGCCTTCACCTGGACCGTCTCGCCGTCGTGCCGCAGGTGGATCACCTCGCCCCGGCGCAGCGTGTAGGTGGTCCGGTCGTGGTCGATCTCCACCCCCAGCAGCTGCCCGCGGACCAGCAGCGAGAAGCTGAGCCGCATCAGCCCGATGGGCAGCCGGGGCCGGAACCAGAGCACCTCGCCGTGGTCGCGCAGCCCGCCGAAGCCGGCCACCAGGGCGATGCAGGCCCCGGCGAGCGAGGCCATGTGCAGGCCGTCGCGGGTGTTGCCGCCGAGGTCGTGCAGGTCCATCAGGGCGGCCTCGGCGGTGTAGTCGTACGCGAGGTCGAGCTGCCCGACCTCGGCGGCGATCACCGCCTGGGTGCAGGCGGAGAGCGAGGAGTCGCGGACGGTCAGCCGTTCGTAGTAGGCGAAGTTGCGGGCCTTCTGCTCGTCGGTGAAGGCGTCGCCGCGGACCTGCATGGCGAGCACCAGGTCGGCCTGCTTGACCACCTGCTTGCGGTACAGGTCGAAGTACGGGTAGTGCAGCAGCAGCGGGAAGTTCTCCGGCGGGGTGTTCTCGAAGTCCCAGACCTGGTGGTCGGTGAAGCCGTCGGCCTGCGGGTGGACGCCGAGGTTCTCGTCGTACGGGATGAACATCGCGGCCGCGGCGTCCCGCCAGGCGGCGGTCTCCTCGGTGTTGACGCCGAGTTCGGCGGCCTTGCCCGGGTGCCGGGCGGCGGCCTCGGCGGCGGCGCGCAGGTTCGTCTGCGCCATGAGGTTGGTGTAGACGTTGTTGTCCGCGACGGCGCTGTACTCGTCCGGGCCGGTGACGCCCTCGATGCGGAACCGGCCGACGGAGTCGTGGTGGCCCAGCGAGCGCCACATCCGGGCGGTCTCGACGAGCAGTTCCAGCCCGTAGTCCCGCTCGAACTCGGTGTCCCCGGTGGCGCGGACGTAGCGGGCGGCGGCGGCCGCGATGTCCGCGCCGATGTGGAAGGCGGCGGTGCCGGCCGGCCAGTAGCCCGAGCACTCCTCGCCGCGGATCGTCCGCCACGGGAACACCGCGCCGGCCAGGCCGAGTTGGACGGCCCGGTCGCGGGCCAGCGGGAGCGTGGTGTGCCGCCAGCGCAGCGCCTGGTTGACGGCGGCCGGCAGGCAGTAGGTGAGCACCGGCAGTACGAAGGCCTCGGTGTCCCAGAAGCTGTGGCCGTCGTAGCCGGGACCGGTCAGCCCCTTGGCGGGGATGGCGCGTTCCTCGCTGCGGGCACCGGCCTGGAGCACGTGGAAGACGGCGAACCGGACGGCCTGCTGGAGTTCGACGTCGCCCTCGATCTCGATGTCGCTGGTCTCCCAGAACTCGTCGAGGAATTCCCGCTGTTCGGAGACCAGACCGTCCCAGCCGGTGTACCGGGCGGCGGTCAGCGCGGCCTCGACCTGGTCCCGGACGGCCGGCAGCGAGCGGGTCGCCGACCAGCCGTAGGCCATGAACTTCACCAGCCGCAGCCGCTCGCCGGGGTTCAGCACGGTGGTGACGCTGATCCGGCAGTGGTCGGCCTCCGCCTCGGCGACGGTGTCCAGCCGCTCCGGGCCCTCGATCACGTGGTCCATGCCGGCCGCGACCCGGATGCCGCTGTAGCGGGTGCGGTGGACCAGCACCGCCTTGGTGCCGCCCGCGTGGTTGACCTCGGCGAGCAGCGGGGCCTCCAGCACGGCGGCGGCCCGCGGGTCGCCCTCGGGGCCGCCGGGCAGCTGCTCGTTGGCGACCAGCTCGCTCTGCAGCACGATCCGCACCGGGCCGTCCACCGCCTCGACGGTGTACTCGACGGCGGCGACGGCCCGTTGGGTGAGCGAGACCAGCCGGGTGGAGTCGACCTTGATGGTCCGCCCGGCCGGGGAGGTCCACTCGGCGGAGCGCCGCAGCAGGCCCTCGCGGAAGTCCAGCCAGCGCCGGTGGCTGAGCAGTTCGCCGTAGCGCAGGTCGAAGGGCTCGTCGTCGACCAGCAATCGGATGATCTTGCCGTTGGTGACGTTGATGACGCTCTGGCTGGACTCCGGGTAGCCGTAGCCGCCCTCGCCGTAGGGCAGCGGGCGCAGTTCGAAGACGCCGTTGAGGTAGGTGCCGGGCAGGCCGTGCGGCTCGCCCTCGTCGAGGTTGGCGCGCAGGCCGATGTGGCCGTTGGAGAGCGCGAAGACGGATTCGGCGCGGGCCGGCGAGGTGAGGTCGAGGCCGTGTTCGACGACCTGCCAGGGGTCGACGGCGAAGGGCTGCTCCTGTCCGCTCATCACGACGACGCCTCCGGCTTCTCGGGCTGCTGCGGGTGGTCGGGAATCAGCTCGGCGAGGTCGCGGACGACCACGGTGGCGCCGTCGCGGCGCAGTTCGGCGGCCTGGCCGGTGCGGTCGACGCCGACCACCGCGCCGAAGCCGCCCGCCCGGCCGGAGGCGACCCCGGCCAGCGCGTCCTCGAACACGGCGGCGTGCGCGGGCTCGACGCCCAGTGCCCGGGCGGCGGCCAGGTAGGTGTCCGGCGCGGGCTTGCCCGGCAGGCCCTCGCGCTTGGCGACGACGCCGTCCACGATCACGTCGAAGAAGCCCTCGATGCCCGCCGCCCGCAGCACGTCCCGGCAGTTGGCGCTGGACGAGACGACGGCGGTGGGCAGGCCGAGCGCGCGCAGCCGGCGCACATAGGCGACCGAGCCGTCGTACGGGGCGACGCCCTGCTCGCGGATCATCCGCAGCACGGTGTCGTTCTTGGCCCGGCTCACACCGTGCACGGTGCGGGCGCCCGGCGGGTCGTCGTCGGTGCCCTCGGGCAGGTCGACGCCCCGGCTGTGCAGGAAGGAGCGGGTGCCGTCGAGTCTCGGCCGCCCGTCCACGTGGGCGTCGTAGTCGGTGACGGCGTCGAACGGGGTGAACGGCCCGCCGGTGCGGGCCGCTTCGGCCCGCAGGAAGGCGTCGAAGGTGTCCTTCCAGGCCGCGGCGTGCACCGTGGCGGTCTGGGTGAGCACCCCGTCGAGGTCGAAGAGGAAAGCGCGGATGTCGTCCGGTAGCCCCAGCATGGGTGCAGTCTCCCCCGTCCGCGCGCGCCGTGCCGCCCATTCCCGGCGGCGCGTCGCGGGAACGGGCGGCGGTTCGTTCGACACGGGCCGGGGGGCGGCCGGAACCGGCCGCTCAGGGCGAGTCCGGGGTGGAGGTGACCGAGAAGACCGCGCCCTGCGGGTCCCGCACCACGGCCATCCGCCCGGCCTGCATGTCGAACGGCGGCTGGATCACCGAGCCGCCGGCCTTGACCAGGGCGTCCACCGTGGAGTCGGTGTCGTCCACCGAGAAGTAGGCCATCCAGTGCGAGGGCGTGCCCGGCGCCAGGTACCCGGCGACCGGCTGCATGCCGCCCACGGTGTGGTCGCCGACGTTGAGCGAATAGAAGCCCTCCATGCCCTGGATGGTCCCCGGGCGCAGCCCGAACGCCTGCTGGTAGAAGCGGCCGGCCGCGGCGGTGTCGGTGGTGTTGAGCTCGTTCCAGACCAGCGCGCCGGGCTCGTTGACGATGCCCGCGCCGATGAACTCCAGCTTCTGCCAGACGCCGAACACCGCGCCGGTCGGGTCCGCGGCGACCAGCATCCGGCCGGTGCCGCCGACCTCCACCACCGGGTGGATGATCGCACCGCCGGCACCGACGACGGCCAGCGCGGCGGCGTCGGCGTCGTCCGTGGCGAGGTAGGTGGTCCAGGAGACCGGCGGCAGCGGCTGCCCGGACTCCCCGGCCTCGGAGCGGGACATGATCCCGGCGACCGGCTTGCCGTTCAGCGAGCACACGGCGTAACCGCCGAACTCGGCCGGGCCGACCTCGCCCTGCCAGCCGAACAGGTCGCGGTAGAAGTCGAGCGCGGCCTGCTGGTCGCTCGTCGTCAGGTCCACCCAGCAGGGGGTGCCGGGCTTGTACGGTGCGGTGACTACGGGCATTCCTTGGCCTCCAAGCGATGGTCGTCCGCCGCGGGGCCGCCGGGGCGGCGCGGGCGGTGGGGCCGCGCGGCCGACGGCCGTACACCGCCCACGATCGCCGGGCCTCCGCGATCCCGCCACCGGACGGCGTCCCGGCGGGTCGCCGCCGGCCGGACGCTCACCGGCGGACCTGCGGGCGGTCACGGCGCGTGGTGGTGGCCGCCCTCGGTGAACAGCGGCCGCGGCTCGCCGCTCTGCGCGTAGTCCTTGAGCCGGACGAGCAGCTGCGCCCAGGTGCCGGCCACCAGCGGCACGCCCTCCTCGCTGCCGGGCTGCCAGCCGCCGTGCCGCAGCAGCAGCCGGGTGCGGTGGCCGGGCTCGCCGCGTTCGTCGGGCCGGTCGGCGAGGTCCCAGCTGATCCAGGTGCCGGCCCAGTGCGGCGGGAAGGCCCCGGCGTTCGTCCACACCACCCGGTCCGGGCCGGTGCGCTCACGCCGCAGCCGGTAGGGCTCGGGGTCGTCCGGGAGGTCGAACAGCAGCACGTCGTCCTCCCGCTCCACATCGGTCGTCCACCAGGAGGTCAGCCCGTCGTGGGTGGTCAGCGCGGCCAGCACGACGGCCGGCGGTGCGGCGATGTCGAGCTCCAGGGCGATCTCGGCCATGGTTCCGCCTTTCGGGCCTGCGGCTCCCCCCGGCGTGTGCGACAGGCCCACCATGGCACGGGCCCGCAGGCGCCGCGCCCCGGAGCGCCCGCCCGCTCAGCCGCCGGAGCCGTAGGTGGTGTTGGCGCAGATGTCGTCGTCGGCCGAGCGGGCGTCGCCGGTCACGCTGGTGGGCAGCGGGGCGGGCGTTCCGGGGGCGGACGGGGCCGCCGAGGAGCTCGCGGCGGCGCTCGCGGCAACCGTGGCGCCGTTGGCCGCCGCGAAGTCCTTGCCGACGATCACGGTGACGCCCGCCGAGGTGCCGGGCTCGACGATCGCGCCGGGGAACACCGCGGCGACCTTCTCGGCGTTCGCCTTCTGCCCGGAGCCGTACTGGACCATGGTGGTCGTGTACTTGGTGTTGTCCGCCCGGCCCCCGGCGGTGGCGGTGAACTTGGCCGCCCTGAGCTGCTCGGTCGCCTTGCCGGCCATGCCGGCGGCGGTGGTGCCGGTGAGGACGGACACCCTGATGTTCTTGTTGGCGGCGTCGGTGGCGAGCGGGGAGGCGGAGGCGGTCACGGCGGCGGTGGCGGCCGGGGTGCCCGGGTCCGCCGGGGCGGTCGGCGGGGCGGCCTCCGCGGGCTGCTCGCCGGTGGCGTTCTGGCCGTCGATGGTCCGGTCGGCCTTGAGGGTGTCGAAGAGCTTGCCGGCGTCCGGCTGGACGATGTCGATGTTCATGTCCTGGGTGCGGAAACGCCAGGGCAGGGTGACGAACTTGAGGTCGTGCAGGTCGATGTTGCGCAGCGACAGGCCGAAGGACATCAGCTTGTCGGCGCTGTCGAGGCCGGGGTCGACGGTCAGCGACTTGGTGGCGGCGTCGGCCAGCGGCAGCATGGTGGTCGGGTTGAGGCCCTGCTTCTTGATCTTGGAGGCCAGCGAGCCGATGAAGGCCTGCTGGCGCTTCATCCGGCCGATGTCGGAGCCGTCGCCGATGCCGTGGCGCAGTCGCACGTAGTCGAGCGCCTGCTGGCCCTCCACCTTCTGCGGGCCCTTCTTCAGGACCACGTTGCCCTTCTTGGGGAGGTGCGGGTTGATGTCGCCCTCGTGGATGTCCTGCGGCAGGCAGACGTCCACCCCGTCGACCGCCTTGGTCATCGCCGAGAAGCCCGAGAAGTCGACCACGATGGTGTGGTCGACGCGAATCCCGGTGAGCTTCTCCACGGTGTTCTGGGTGCAGGCGGGATTGCCGTCGTCGGAGCCGCCGGTGGAGAACGCCGCGTTGAACAGCTGGCTGTTCTCGCCCTTGGTCCACTTGCCGCTGGGCAGCTTGCAGGACGGGATGGCCACCATCGCGTTGCGCGGTATGGAGATGCCGACGGCGTGCTTGTGGTCGGCGTAGACGTGCAGCAGGATCGTGGTGTCCGAGCGGGCGCCGCCCTCCTCGCCGCCGCCGAGGTCGGAGTTGTTCTTGCCGCGGCTGTCGGAGCCGATCATCAGCACGTTGACCGGCTTGTTGCCGTCCGAGTCGGCCTGCGCCTCCGGCGGGCGGTCCGGGGCTATCGCGTCCGCGTCGAAGGACTTGATGTTGCCGTTCAGCTTGTAGTAGATCAGCCCGCCGGTGCCCGCCAGCAGGACGAGCACCCCGGCGGCGGACCAGGCCACGATCTTCTTGGCGCCCCACTTCGGCTTGCGCGCCGCCGCCCTGGCCGCCGCCCGGCCGCCGGGCGCCGCCGGGGGTGCGCCCTGGGCGGCACCGGCCTTGCCCTGGGCGGCGCGGCGGGCCTCGGCACGGCCGCCCGGCCGCGGCGCGGGCACCGCCGCGGAGTTCGCCCCGTCGGCCGTGGCCGCGCCGGACGCGTCGTCACCGCGAGCCGCACCCTCGCCCCACTGACCTGACATGCCTGCACCTTTCACCGCCGGGACGCCGCGCCCCCCTTGGTCCGGACGCGTTGCACACAGAGAGACGGTCGAGGCGGTTCTCGGGTTGCACATACGACGGTCGCAATAACCGACGAACTCCCCCGAAATAACGCCCCCACAGCCCCCCAGCCGGTCCGTCGTCCCCCAACAGACCCTCGTGGATCATACAAAGCGATGATTGCCCCCGGGTGATTCCCGCACCGGAGCGCTCAGCACTGTTCCTTGCCGATCCGGGCGCCGCCGGGGCCGGCAGCGGCGGCCGGCGACCACCGGTCGCGGGTCACGTGGGAGGTCGACCGGCGCAGCGGCGCCGGCGGTTGCGGTGGCCCCGGTGGAGCGGCGGGCTCTCGTGCCCCGGCGTCCGTGACCGGTGGCGGTCCCCCCGGTTCCAGGACCGCGCCGAGCCCCAACACCAGTCGGAACAGAGCCTGTTCGGCGTGGTCCGCGTCCACCCCCCGGCCGGAGTCGAGGAACTCGCTCCACAGCTGGGCGGCTTCGGAGGCCCGGCCGGACGCCTCGCGCAGGACGGCCGGCGCCGGGGAGCCGGTCAGGCCCGCCAGCAACCCGAGTCCCGTCGCGAGGTCCGCCGTCTCGGCGGCCAGGTCCTGCGGCACTCCGGACGGCCCCGCCTTCGGGGGCCGCCCCGCACCGGAACCCCCGACGGCCACCCGCACCTGGGCCAGCTCGCCCGCCAGTTCCCGTGCCAGATCGGCCATCTCCCGGAGCACGCGCTCCGGCAGGACGCCCGCGGGGACGGCCGCTTCGGGCGAACGCCACCACCGGCCCCCGACCTGGGGCTGGGTTCGTCCGGCCACGGCGGCCCGCGCGCCGCCGGGCCAGGGCGCCACCCGGTACGCGGGACGCTCCGGCCCGCCCTGGACCGACCTCCAGCGTTCGGGACCGATGCCCAGGACCCGGCCGTCCGCGTCGCCCAGGGCGGGGAACACCTCGGCGTCCACCACCACCAGGGGCCAGTCCGTGCGCAGCCTGCCGAGCGGAACCGGATCGGCGCCGCGCGACCACCCTCGGGAACGGGCGCGCAGCGGCGGCAGCCGGCTGCCCGCCGCTCGCCGGTCCCGCATCCACAGGGCCAGGCCCGACGAGGGCACGTGACGGGGAACCTCCGGCGCCAACAGACGGAACCAGCGGCCCACCGCCTCCGCGCGCGCCCCGACCGGCAGGGCGGTCACCACCCGGTCCCCCGTCCAGTCGTTGACCAGGTCGTCATCCCATCCGGTGAGCCGGGCAGCGGCGGTGATGACCGCCTCCAGGCGGCGGTGGAGCACCTCGCGCTCGGTCTCGCCGGTCGAGCCGGGACCGAAGTCGATCAGCAGGATGGCGTGCAGGCCGTCCGCGACGTGCGGCTCGGGCCGGTCGGAGCACCCCTCCGGACCGGTTCCCGGGGCGACCGCGTCGGACCCCTCGGACTCCTCGGTGTTGTCCCCGCCCCAGGCGTACTGCTCCGGCCCGACGGCCGGTTCGACGGCTTCCGGATCGAGGTCGGGCGAGAGCGAGGAGTCCGCCAGCGTGCCCAGGAAGCCCCGCAGCCCCGGGCTCAGCGCGCCGATGTCGACCACGGTGAGGCCGTCCCGTGGGGCGAGGGCTTCCAGCTCGGCCACCCAGGCGGTGGTCTCCTCGTCGGCGCCGCCCTCCGCGCACGCCGCCGAGAGTGTTTGCCGGACCCAACGGATCAGGTCGCCGGTGACGGCCTCGGGCATGGGATCGGTCATGAGTGCGTCCTCCTCCGTTCTGGTCTGTCGGGTCCTACTGGCCGGGGTCGAGTTCGGCACGGAAGCGGGCCATGCGCATGGACACGGCGTCCGCGGAGAGGCCGAGCAGCCGGCCGATCTCCGCGTCGGAGAGGCCGCACGACCGTCCGTAGACGATCTGGGCGAGCACGCGGCGCCGCTGCGGCCTCGTGTCCGGCCGCAGCCGGGCGATCAGCCCCTCGGCGACGGCCAGGCCGTGCTCGGCGTCGCCGAAGGCCTCGTCGGCCGCCGGGCCGGTGCCGTAGGCCGACTCGGACGGCTCCGCACCGACGAGCGGTTCGAGTTCCCCCAGCCGGTACTGGCGCAGCCAGCGGCGGTGGACCTCGGGGAAGGCGAGCAGGACGGCGCCGACGAAGTACGAGGCCAGCGTGGCGCCGCCGTCGCAGTTCCAGTCGCCGCCCACCAGGGCGTGCTCCCGGAAGCGGCGCCAGGCCAGCGCGACCGTCTCGCCGACCACCGACTCCCGCTCGTCGACGCGCTTGTGCAACGCGTCGCGCGCGGCCCGGTCGCCCTTGAGCGGCCGGCCGACGTCCAGGCAGCGGCGGTGGATCTCTCCGCTGACGATCCAGCGGTGCAGGGTCCGACGGCCGAGGTCGAGCAGCCGCGACTCCAGCGCCAGGTACTCGGGACCGGACCAGCCGCGGGCCGCGAGCCGGTCCACGAGGGCCTGGTCGGCCTTGCGTCGGGCCAGCCCGTCCACGATCGCCGCCGCCCGGGCGTCGCCGGCGTCCGGCGCGCACGGGTCGGGAGCCGCGGCGAGCCGCGGGGCGGCCTGCGGTATGGGGGGTGGCGTCGGTTGCGGCCGGGCACCGCTCCGCTCGACCTGCACCATCGACCCTCCTGACATCGAGCGCCGCACCGCGCTGCCCTCGACCGGCGTTATAGGCAACCGGCCCCGGTCCGCCAACGGTCCGCCAGAAACCTGTGGTTCCAACGGACTTGTCCGACATCGGCGTGGGTTCGGCGCCCTCCGCGCGCCTATGCCGGTGACGACCGGGTCCGCCGGACCCGGCACCACCGCGCAGGAGTACGACCATGCCGCACCAGCCGCACCCCGCCCCCGCCGCGCCCGGCCGGGCGCTCCCGACCGGCACCGCCGCCTCCGCCCCGACCGTCGAGTCCGTCCCGGCCATCGAGACCGCCCCGACCGTCGGGTCCGGGGCGCCGGAGGAGCCGGCCGCCGCTCCGGTGCTGGACCTGCGGGTCGGCGGGGTGCGCCTGATGCTCGAGGTGCCGGCCCGGCTCCACGTGCTGGCCTCCGGCCTGATCACCTCGGGGCTCGCGGCCGGCCTCGGCTACCTCTTCGCCCACCGCTGAGCACTCCCCGGGACGGCCCCGGGTACGACGAAGGCCCGGGTCGGAGGTGGTCCGACCCGGGCCTTCGCACCGGTGGGGCGCCAGGGGCTCGAACCCTGAACCTACGGATTAAAAGTCCGCTGCTCTACCCATTGAGCTAGCACCCCTACACCGTGGACATCATGCCAGACCGGACCGTGCGGTGCGGCCGAATACGGGCCCGGGGACCGGCCGGCGGACGGGCCGCGGGCGGGCGTGACCCAGGTCACTTTTGCGCGGGCTTGGCCCGGAGCCGGGCGCGTGTCACTATTTCTGCACGCCCACCCTGCCCAAAACCCGTTTCGGGGGCGGGGGTTGAGTGTCACAGCCGCCGGTCCGCGCAGGTCGGACCAGGTCCGCGGCCGACACGAGCACTGGTTCCCCCTCGGTAGTCCGCCACCCGCCCGAGCCGCGGCGTGCGCGGGGGGAGGACCGCGCACGCGCCGCACTCGCACGTCCGCGCCGCCGCACGGCCCGCGACGCGCTGCGCCCCACACACGCACGCCACGACTGGACAGGTGGAGGAAGAATGTCGGAAAGCGCTTTCCTGGAGAACTTCTACACGGCCATCGAGGGAACCGCCCGCGTGGTGGAGGTGCCCTTCGAGCGCGACACGGTCTGGCCGGTCCTCACCGCCTACCAGGACGTGCTGGAGGAGTCGGTGATCTCCTTCCGGGTGCAGAACAGCCCGCGCGGCACCGATGACCTCGACTGCCGGTTCACCATGCTCCCCCGGGGCCTCGACCCCTACGCCGTCGCGCTGGCGAACGGCCTGACCGAGCCCACCGACCACCCCGTCGGCCGGCTGCTGGCCGAGGTGCACGGCGAGCTCCCGATCGACAGCTGCGGCGTCGACTTCGGGGTCCGCGCCGGCTTCACCAAGGCCTGGTCCTTCCCCACCATCGAGCGGCTGCTGACGGTCCGCGAGGTGATGGCGCTGCCGTCGGCGCCCGAGAGCATCGCGGCCCACCTCGACACCTTCGAGCGCTACGGGCTGGCCGACATCGTCAGCACGGTCGGCATCGACTACGGCAGCCGCACGGTCAACCTCTACTTCGGCGGCGGCGCCTCCGGCCGGGTGCCGCGGACGACCTTCGAGCCCGACGGCGTCCGTTCGCTGCTCGGCGGGCTCGGCCTGCCCGCGCCCAGCGACGAGCTGCTGGCGTTCAACGAGAAGGCGTTCGTCATGTACGCCACGCTGAGCTGGGACTCCCCGGAGATCTCGCGGATCACCTACTCGGTGATGACGCCCGAGCCGCTGGCGCTGCCGGTCACCGTCGCCCCGCAGATCGTGCGGCTGGTGAAGGAGGCCCCGTACAGCACCGAGGGCCGCAACTTCGTCTACGGCGTCACGGTCACGCCCAAGGGCGAATACCACAAGATCCAGTCGTACTACCAGTGGCGGCGCCCGGTCGAGAAGATGCTCGTCGCCGAGAAGTAGGACCCGCCGCGGCGGCGCCCGCCGAGGGCCCGCCGGGGACCGCTCCTCGGTCCCCGGCGGGCCCTTCGCCGTCCCGGCACGTGGCCGGGCGCCGGCTGCCGCCGGATCCACTTCCTCACGAGAACTCCGGATGAGCGATCTCCATGCAGAAACGACACGGGGAGCTGAGTTCGTTGTCCCTACCCGCCGCAGCCGAGGGGCTGTCGGAGCAGCGCGGGACCCGGCCGGTCGGCACCGGTCGGGCCCGCGCCAAGGCCATCGTGCTGGGCGAGCACGCGGTGGTCTACGGAGCCCCGGCGCTCGCCCTCCCGATGCCGCAGCCGGCCGTCACCGCCACCGCCGGGTACTCCGCGCAGTCGCCCGCCGACCCCGACGACTTCTCCCTCACCATGACCGGCGACCGGGCCCGGCCGAAGGCCACCCAGGCCTCCGACGGACTGCACCGGCTGACCGCCGAGTTCCGGGCCGTCATGGGCGTGCCCGACACCCTGCACCTCGATGTGATCATCGACTGCGCGATCCCGGTCGGCCGGGGGCTCGGCTCCAGCGCGGCCTGCGCACGGGCGGTGGTCCACGCGCTGGCCGACCTCTTCGGGCGCGAGGTGTCGCCGCAGCTGGCCTTCGACCTGGTGCAGACGGCCGAGAACGTGGCGCACGGGCGGGCCAGCGGCGTCGACGCGATGGCCGTCGGCGCGAAGGCCCCGCTGCTGTTCCAGGCGGGCCGGGCCGAGGAGTTGCCGATCGGCTGCGAGGGCCTGTTCATCGTCGCGGACAGCGGCGTCGCGGGCCGCACCAAGGACGCCGTCGAGCTGCTGCGCCGCGGCTTCGAGGACCGTCCGGGCTCCCGGGCGGCCTTCGTGCGCCGGGCCACCGAGCTCACCGAGACCGCCCGGCTGGCGCTCGCCGAGGGCCGGCCGGAGCAGCTCGGCGCCCAACTCACCGACTATCACGGACTGTTGAGGGACAGCGGGCTGAGCACCGAGCGGATCGACGGCATGGTCGAGGCCGCGCTGGCCGGCGGCGGCCTCGGCGCCAAGATCACCGGCGGCGGGATGGGCGGCTGCGTCATCGCGCTGGCCCGCGCGGAGCAGGCCGCCGAGGTCACCCGCCGGCTGCTGGCCGCCGGCGCCGTCCAGACCTGGTCCGTCCCGCTCGGGAAGCAGGCCGGCCATGGCAGTTGAGCAGCCCGTCGCCGTGCCCGACCACCCGGCCGCCGCCGGCGACGCCACCGCCGTCGCGCACCCGAACATCGCGCTGGTCAAGTACTGGGGCAAGCGGGACGAGCGGCTCGTCCTGCCGTGGACCGACAGCCTCTCGCTGACCCTGGACGTCTTCCCGACCACCACCCGGGTCCGGCTCGCCCCCGGCGCCGCGCACGACGCGGTCGCGCTCGACGGCGTGCCGCTGCGAGGCGAGCCGCTGCGCCGGGTGATCGCCTTCCTGGACCTGGTCCGCGAGCGCGCCGGACTGCCGCTGCGCGCCGTCGTGGAGACCGGCAACACCGTGCCCACCGGCGCCGGACTGGCCTCCTCGGCGAGCGGGTTCGCCGCGCTGGCCGCCGCCGCCGGCGCCGCCTACGGACTGGGCCTGGACGCCACCGGGCTGTCCCGGCTGGCCCGGCGCGGCTCCGGCTCGGCCTCGCGGTCGGTCTTCGGCGGCTTCGCCCTGTGGCACGCCGGACAGCCCGGCCACGCCGACCCCGACCTCGGCTCGTACGCCGAGCCGCTGCCGGTGCCGGTGCGCGCGCTGGACCCGGCGCTGGTGGTCGCGGTGGTCGACGCCGGGCCCAAGGCGGTGTCCAGCCGGGAGGCGATGCGGCGCACCGTCGACACCTCGCCGCTGTACCGGCCGTGGGCCGCGTCCAGCCAGGCCGACCTGGTCGAGATGCGGCAGGCGCTGGACCGCGCCGACCTCGACGCGGTGGGCGAGATCGCCGAGCGCAACGCGCTCGGGATGCACGCCACCATGCTGGCGGCGCGCCCGGCGGTGCGCTACCTCTCGGCGGCCACGCTGACCGTGCTGGACGCGGTGCAGGAGCTGCGGCGCGCCGGGGTGGCGGCGTACGCGACGATGGACGCCGGGCCGAACGTCAAGGTGCTCTGCCGGGGCGCGGACGCCGAGCGGGTGGCCGCGGCGGTGCGCGGGGCCGTCGGCAACGGTGCGGTGCACCTCGCCGGGCCGGGGCCGGGCGTCCGGCTGCTGGGCCCGAGCCCGGACGCGGACGCGTGAGCGGCGCCCGCCCGCCGGTGGTGCGGCGCGCGCCGGGCAAGCTGTTCGTCGCGGGCGAGTACGCGGTGGTGGAGCCGGGCGGCGCGGCGATCCTGGTGGCGGTCGACCGCCACATCACCGCCACCGTCACCGAGCCCGCCGCCGGCCCGGGCGTCCTGCTCTCCTCCGACCTCGCCGCCGCGCCGGTGCGCTGGCGGTGGCGGGAGGGCCGGCTCGACCCGGTCGGCGCGGCGGACCCGGCCCGGACCCGGCGCGAGCTGGCGCACGTCGTCGCCGCGGTCGAGACGGTCGCCCGGCTGCTGGCCGAACACGGCCGACCGGCGCCGGAGTTGGACCTCGCGATCAGCAGCCGGCTGCACCAGGACGGCGTCAAGTTCGGCCTGGGCTCCAGCGGCGCGGTGACCGTGGCGACCGTCGCGGCGGTGGCCGCGTACGCCGGCCTGGCGCTGTCGGCCGAGCAGCGGTACCGGCTGGCCCTGCTGGCCTCGGCCGGGCTCGACCCCAAGGGTTCCGGCGGCGACCTCGCCGCCAGCACCTGGGGCGGCTGGATCGCCTACCGGTCGCCCGACCGGGCCGCCGTGCTCGACCTGGCCCGCCGCCGGGGGGTGGCCGGGGCACTGGCCGAGCCCTGGCCCGGCTTCGCGGTGCGCCGGCTGCCGCCGGTCCCCGGGCTGGCCCTGGAGGTCGGCTGGACCGGCACCCCGGCCTCCACCGCGGACCTGGTGTCCGGCCTGCACCGGCGCGGCCCGCGCGGCACACCCGCCCACCGGCGGTACACGGCCGCCGCCGAGGACGTCGTACGGGCCGCCGCCGAGGCGTTCGAACAGGGTGACCGGCCGGGTCTGCTGGAGCAGATCCGGTGCGCCCGAAGGGAGTTGGCCCGGCTCGACGACGCGGTCGGGCTCGGCGTCTTCACCCCCGCCCTGACCGCCCTGTGCGAGGCCGCCGAGGCCGTGGGCGGAGCGGCCAAGCCCTCGGGCGCCGGGGGCGGCGACTGCGGCATCGCGCTGCTGGACACCGCGCACGGCGGGACCACGGACAGCGGGACCGCGGACGCGTCGCCCGACATCGACCAGCTACGGGAGCGGTGGGCCGCGGCCGGGGTACGACCCCTGGCCCTGCGTCCCGCCCTGGAAGGGAACGAGGAATGATCTCGCAACGCAAGGACGACCACGTCCGGCTCGCGGTCGAGCAGCAGCACGGCCACGTCGGGCGCAACCAGTTCGACGAGGTGTCGTTCGTCCACCACGCCCTGGCCGGCATCGACCGGCCCCGGGTGTCCCTGGCCACGACCTTCGCCGGCCTCTCCTGGCCGGTCCCGCTGTACATCAACGCGATGACCGGCGGCAGCGAGATGACCGGCCGGATCAACCGCGACCTCGCGATCGCCGCCCGGCGGACCGGGGTGCCGATCGCCTCCGGCTCGATGAGCGCGTACTTCAAGGACGAGTCCTGCGCCGGCACCTTCAGCGTGCTGCGCGAGGAGAACCCGGACGGCTTCGTGCTGGCCAACGTCAACGCCACCGCCTCGGTGGAGAAGGCGCGGCGCGCCGTCGACCTGCTGGCGGCCGACGCCCTGCAGATCCACGTCAACACCGTCCAGGAGACGGTCATGCCGGAGGGCGACCGCTCGTTCTCCGCCTGGGTACCGCAGATCGGCAAGATCGCGGCGGGCGTGGACGTCCCGGTGATCGTCAAGGAGGTCGGCTTCGGGCTCAGCCGGGAGACCGTCCTGACGCTGCGTGAGCTGGGCGTGCGGGTGGCCGACCTCGGCGGCCGGGGCGGCACCGACTTCGCCCGGATCGAGAACGGCCGGCGCGACCTGCGCGACTACACCTTCCTGGAGGGCTGGGGCCTGTCCACCGCCGCCTGCCTGCTGGACGCGCAGGGCGTGGACCTGCCCGTGCTGGCCTCCGGCGGCGTGCGCCACCCGCTCGACGTGGCCCGGGCGCTGGCGCTCGGCGCCCACGGCGTCGGGGCGTCCGGGACCTTCCTGCGCACCCTGATGGACGAGGGCGTGGACGCGCTGGTCGACCAGCTCACCACCTGGCTCGACCAGTTGGCGGCGCTGATGACCATGCTCGGCGCGGCCACCCCCGCCGACCTCACCCGTTGCGACCTGCTGATCCAGGGCTCGCTGCGGGAGTTCTGCGCCGACCGCGGCATCGACACCGGGTCGTTCGCCCGGCGCTCCGCCACCACCGCCGCCACCGATGACCTCACGGGAGGCACCCGATGACCGACGAACACGCCGTCGCCGGCGTCCCGATGCGCTGGGTGGGACCGGTGCGCATCTCCGGGAACGTCACCAGCACCGAGACGCACGTGCCGCTGGCCACCTACGAGTCCCCGCTGTGGCCCTCGGTGGGCCGCGGCGCGAAGGTCTCCATGCTCGCCGAGCGCGGCATCGTGGCGACCCTGGTCGACGAGCGGATGACCCGCTCGGTGCTGGTCGAGGCGACCGACGCGCAGACCGCGCTGGCCGCCGCCCGCTCCGTCGAGGCCCGCTTCGAGGAGCTGAAGGAGGTGGTGCGCGGCTGCAGCCGTTTCGCCGAACTCGTCGGCGTCCGGCACGAGATCAACGCCAACCTGCTGTTCGTCCGGTTCGAGTTCACCACCGGCGACGCCTCCGGGCACAACATGGCGACGCTCGCCTCCGACGTGCTGCTGCAGCACCTGCTGCGGACGGTCCCGGGCATCTCCTACGGCTCGATCTCGGGCAACTACTGCACGGACAAGAAGGCGACCGCCGTCAACGGCATCCTGGGCCGCGGCAAGAACGTGGTCACCGAGCTGCTGGTGCCGCGTGAGGTGGTCACCGGCGTGCTGCGCACCACGGCGGCGAAGGTCGTCCAGCTGAACGTCCGCAAGAACATGCTGGGCACCCTGCTGGCCGGCGGCATCCGCTCGGCCAACGCCCACTTCGCCAACATGCTGCTGGGCTTCTACCTGGCCACCGGGCAGGACGCGGCCAACATCGTCGAGGGCTCGCAGGGCGTGGTGATGGCCGAGGACCGCGACGGCGACCTGTACTTCGCCTGCACCCTGCCGAACCTGATCGTCGGCACGGTGGGCAACGGCAAGGGGCTCGACTTCGTGGAGAGCAACCTGGTCCGGCTCGGCTGCCGGGCCGACCGCGAGCCGGGGGAGAACGCCCGCCGGCTGGCCGTCATCGCGGCGGCGACCGTGCTCTGCGGCGAGCTCTCGCTGCTCGCGGCGCAGACCAACCCGGGCGAGCTGATGCGCGCCCACGTCCACCTGGAACGCGGCAAGGCGACGGAGAAGGTCGGGGTGTAGCGCGTGTCCACGAGTACCACCGCCACCGCGGTCGGCATCCACGACCTCTCGTTCGCCACCACCGAGTTCGTGCTGCCGCACACGGCGCTCGCCGAGCACAACGGCACACCGGTCGGCAAGTACCACGTGGGCATCGGCCAGCGGTCGATGAGCGTGCCGGCCGCCGACGAGGACATCGTCACCCTGGGCGCCGCGGCCGCCGCCCCGATCGTCGCCCGGCACGGCGCGGACGGGGTCCGCACCCTGGTGTTCGCCACCGAGTCCTCGATCGACCAGGCGAAGGCCGCCGGGGTGTACGTCCACTCGCTGCTCGGGCTGCCGTCGGCGACCCGGGTCGTCGAGCTCAAGCAGGCCTGCTACGGCGCCACCGCCGCCCTGCAGTTCGCCCTCGGCCTGATCCACCGCGACCCCTCCCAGAAGGTCCTGGTGGTGGCGAGCGACGTCTCCAAGTACGACCTGGACAGCCCCGGCGAGGCCACCCAGGGCGCCGCCGCGGTGGCCATGCTGGTCACCGCGGACCCGGCGCTGGTGCGGATCGAGCCGCCCTCGGGCCTGTTCACCGCGGACGTCATGGACTTCTGGCGGCCGAACTACCGGGACGCCGCGCTGGTCGACGGCCAGGAGTCGATCGGCGCCTACCTCCAGGCCGTGCAGGGCACCTGGAAGGACTACGCCGAGCAGGGCGGCCGGCCGCTGGAGGACTTCAGCGCCTTCTGCTACCACCAGCCGTTCACCAGAATGGCCTACAAGGCGCACCGCCACCTGCTGAACTCCGCCGGGTACGACACCGACGAGACGGCCGTCCAGGAGGCGCTGGGGCTGACCACCGCGTACAACGAGGTGATCGGCAACAGCTACACCGCCTCGGTGTACCTGGGCCTGGCCGCGCTGCTCGACCAGGCGGAGGAGCTCGACGGGCGTTCGGTGGGCTTCCTCAGCTACGGCTCGGGCAGCGTCGCGGAGTTCTTCGCCGGGACGGTCGTGCCGGGCTACCGGGCGCACCTGCGCACGGCGGAGCACCGGGCGGCGGTCGAGCGGCGCCGGCCGATCGGCTACGACCGCTACCGCGAGCTGCACCTGCGGTCCCTGCCGACGGACGGCGGCGACCATCCGACCCCGGAGCAGACCACCGGACCGTTCCGGCTGGCGGGGATCAGCGGGCACAAGCGCCGCTACGAGCGGCGCTGACGGCGCGTCTGGTCCCGACACGGAGCACCCGCGGATCCGTTGACGGGCGGTGTTGCCGCCCGCCCGGCAGCGGATCCGCGGGGTTGTCGGTGCTCAGGTGCTCAGGTGCTCAGGTGCCCCGGTGCCCCGGTGTTCAGCTGCTCAGCTGCCCGGGCCGGCGGCGCAGGGCGATCGCGGTGAGCTCCTCGATGTCGAACTCCGAGCGGCCCGGCGTCCCGTACCGGGTGATCTTCCCCCGGCTGACCCACTTGCGGATGGTCGCCTCCGAGACGCCCGCGGCGAGCGCGGCGACGTTCGTCGGCACCAGCCGGTGGCGGGGCGGACGGCTCAGACCGCCGCCTCTCGCCGCTGGTCCATGAGATGCCGTAGCGTGAGCCATTCGCGTATCCCCCATGAGTGTCCGGACGAGCAGCCGATGCTGCTCCGTCCCCCGGTGTGCTGCTGCGGTGAGGTGTCGATCGTCCCCGGGCAGCCGTCCACCACGCAGTCCCTGGTGGACGGCGCGGGGCGGTCGGCGGCCTCGGGGTCGATCGCGTTGAGCAGTTCGACCCGCAGCTCCTCGATCTCGTCGGCGAACTCGGCGGCCGGCGGCTGCGCGGTGAGCCAGTCCAGGTGACGGCCGAGGAACCGCGCCAGGTGCGGCACGGAGCGGATCCCCGTGGCGGCGCCGGGCGGCTGGGCGCCGAGGCGCTCGCTGCCCAGCCGCTCGGTGCCCAGCCGCTCGGCGGCGAATCCCGACCAGGACTCCAGGATCGCCACGATGTTGTTGCGGGCGTCGATCGCCGCCAGGTTCAGCCGGTCCCGGCGGCGGGTCCCGGAGACCCTGGTGGGGTTGCGCCGCCGGGGCTCCGACTGGATGTGGTGCAGGCACTCCCGGTGCAGCTCCGGGAGCGCCCGCAGGGTGCGTTCCAGCTGTCCGATGCACGGGGCGCAGAGGACGGAACCGGCGGCGGCGGGGATCGCCCGTCCGTGGTTCCTGGGACACGAGTGGAACTCCATCGAATCTCCTTGGTGCGTGCGTGCGACACCCGGAT
Organism: Kitasatospora sp. NPDC004723; assembly: GCF_040609255.1. NCBI lineage: Bacteria > Bacillati > Actinomycetota > Actinomycetes > Kitasatosporales > Streptomycetaceae > Kitasatospora > Kitasatospora sp. NPDC004723. Next base: position 68,762 of record NZ_JBEXJT010000018.1, read on the forward strand.
TCCCTTGGCCGGCCGGTCAGTCGGTGGGAATCCAGTCCCGCCGGATGTGCGGGGTCTCGATGCCGAGCGACTTCATGTGCTCGATCGGGTTGGTGTACTCGCGGCTGGCGGCGATCAGGCCGTCGCGCAGCGTGAAGCCGTGGATGAAGTGGTTGCGGTAGCGGCCCTCGGGATAGCCGGGGAACCGGATCGTCCCCTCGCCGTCGCACTCGACCATGATGAGGTCCGGGTCCTGGGTCTCGTAGAGCCGGACGTCGGACCACTGCCAGTCGGGCAGGACCTCGAGGGAGAGCTCGTTGTGGCGCTTCAGCTTCTCCCGGCCGGTGACCACGATGGGCCGGCCGATGTCGGTGTAGAAGAGGGCGGCGGTGCCGTCCTCGGTGTAGAGGGTGTACCGGCGCAGCCGGGCCTCGGGGCCGGTCTCCAGGTACTGCTCGACGGCCCGCCGGTTGCGGGCGCGCAGGTCGTGCCGGTCGGTGAAGATCTGTGGCGAGGTCATGACATCTCCGGGGCGGTGGGCGGGGTCGGCGCGGAGGGTGCTCCGCGCGGGGGTCACGGCTGGAGCCGGCTGATCCCCCAGCCGTCGGCGGTGCGGTCGTAGCGCAGCCGCTCGTGCAGCCGGTCGGTGCCGTCGGCCCAGAACTCCACGACGTCGGGCACCAGTTCGAATGCGGTGTAGGACGCGGGGCGGGGCAGCGGCTGCCGCGGGCGGCCGAGCTCCAGCGCCTTGGCCCGGATCTCCTCGAAGTGCTCGAGGTCCTCCACCGGCCGGCTCTGCTGCGAGACGGTGGTCATCGGGTGGGTGAACACCGCCCGGGCGGCCCACAGTTCCTCGGCGGTGGTGTCCGGCAGCTGCCGCACCGGCCCGGCCAGGATCACCTGCTGGCTGGTCTCCCGCCAGTACAGGACGCCGGAGGCCCAGGGGTTCTCCGCCAGCTCCCGGCCCTTCTGGCTGCCGGCGTGGGTGGCGAAGACGATCCCCCGCTCGGTGATCCGGTTGATCACCAGGATCCGGGACGAACTGCGGCCCCGGGCGTCGGCGGTGGCCAGCGCGAGGGCGCGCGGCTCCCGCACCCCGTGCCCGGCCGCGGCGGCCAGCCAGGAGTTCAGCAGGCCCATCGGCTCGGCCGGCGGGGTGCGGAACTCCGGGAAGTCGACGACGACCGTCCCGGTCAGCGACTCGGAACGCCTCGACAGGTCAGACATGCAGGACTCCTTCGATGGTGATGACGCCGTGGCCCGAGACCTCGACGCTGTCGACGCGGTCCCCCTCGCCGTGCACCAGGGCGCCCATCGGCGAGGGGCGGCCGATCTCGACGCCCTGGGTGATCTCGATGCGCTGCCCGTAGGCACCGAGACCGTGCCGGGCCAGGTGGATGGCGATCGGACCGGCGGCGGAGCCGGTCGCGGCGTCCTCCACCACCCCGTACGCGGGCGAGAACATCCGGTTGCGCCAGACGGTCCCGGCACCGGCGATGCAGTTGGTGGCCATGTCCGGGAACCGGGCCAGCGCCCGGTGGTCCGGGTCCACCTTGGACAGCGCCTCGACGCTCTCGAAGCCGACCAGGACGTGCCGCGGGCCGTTGCGGTAGATCTCCACCGGGAGCGTCGAGCCGCTCACCCCCAGCGCCCAGAGCAGTTCCTCGGCCCGGTCGAACGGCTCCCAGACCGGCACCGGCTGGCGCATGCTGGTCGCGACGGTCCGGCCGCCCTCCCGCTCCAGCTCGAACGGGATGACGCCCATCGCGGTCTCGATCCGCAGCGTTCCGGCCTCGGTGCGGTCGCCCAGGGCGATCGCGGTGCCGAGCAACGGGTGTCCGGCGAAGGGGAGTTCGTTCACCGGGGTGAAGATCCGCACATGGTGGTCCCCGCCCTCCCGGGGGGCGAGGACGAAGGTGGTCTCGGAGAGGTTCATCTCCCGGGCGATGCGCTGCATCTGGTCGGCGGACAGGTCGTCGGCCCCGAAGAAGACCGCCACCGGGTTGCCGGTGAGCGGCCGGCGCGCGAAGGCGTCGACGACGACGTACTGGTGCATGGGTCCTCCCACTCGTCATTGGGAACGCGGGGGCACCGCCGCGGCGGCCGTGCAGAGCGGGCGCGGCAGGCAGGGTGAAACCGGGCAGCGTGGAGCCGGCCATGGGTTGAGCCGGTCACGGGTTGAGCCGGTCACGGGTGGAACCGGGCAGCGTGGAGCCGGGCCGGCGCGCACGGGGGGGTGATGCGCCGGCCCGGCGGTCCCGGGCGGATCAGGCGGGGTCGGGGACCCTCGCCGGGCCGAGCAGTCCGGACAGGGCGGTGGCCACGATCCGCGGCCCCTCCCGGGTGAGGACGGACTCGGGGTGGAACTGGAGCGAGGCGAAGCCGGGCCCGCGCAGCGCGTGGACCTCCCCGGTCGCCGGGTCACGGCTGACCCGGACCCGGCCGACGCCATGGGCGGGGAACTCCTCCGCCGCGCTCAGCAGGGCGAAGGTGTTGTAGAAGCCGACCCGTTCGACGGTGCCGAAGAGGTCGATCTCCTTCTGCACCCCCTGGTTGGGCACCGTCCGGCGGCGGATCGGCAGCCCGAGCCGCAGCCCGAGCACCTGGTGGCTGAGGCAGACCGCGAGGAACGGCCGGCGCTCCGCCAGCAGCGTGTCGATCGCGCCGCGCAGATGGCGCATCTTGGGATGCGCGGCCTCCTGCGGGTCGCCCGGCCCGGGCCCCATCACCACCAGGTCGTGGCCCTCGAAGGAGTACTCCTCGTCGAACCGGCGGACCGTGACGCGCAGGCCCAGGGAACGCAGCTCCTGGTCGATCATCGAGGTGAAGGTGTCCTCGGCGTCGACCACCAGGACGCTGCGCCCGGCGAGTTCGGGCCGGGCCGAGGCGCGGTCCTCGGTGTCGGCGAGCCAGAAGCCGGCGATCGAGTCGTTGCGCGACTCCAGGGCTCGGAGCACGCTCGGATGGTCGGCGAAACGTTTTTTCGCACCGCCGTCGAGCGCGGCGACCAGGCCGGCCGCCTTGGCCCTGGTCTCCGCCGCCTCCGAGGCCGGGTCGGAGTGCCGCACGATGGTGGCGCCCACGCCGATGCCGATCCGCCCCCGCGGGGTGATGTCCGCGGTCCGGATGAGGATCGCGGAGTCCATCACCCGCTCCCCCGCCGCGTCCCGCCCGATCAGCGCGACGACGCCGCTGTAGTAGCCGCGGCCGCCCCGTTCGTAGCGGTGGATGATCCGGCAGGCGCTCTCCACCGGGCTGCCCGTCACGGTGGGGGCGAACATCGTTTCGCGCAGGACGTCCCGCACGTCGCGGTCGGTACGGCCCTCGATGAGGTACTCGGTGTGCGCGACCCGGGCCATCTCCTTGAGGTACGGGCCGACCACCCGCCCGCCCGTCCCGCAGATCCGGGACATCATCTTGAGCTCCTCGTCGAGCACCATGTAGAGCTCGTCGGTCTCCTTGCGGTCGCTGAGGAACTCCAGCACCCCCGAGAGGGTCGGGCCGGACGCCGGGTAGCGGTAGGTGCCGCTGATCGGGTTCATCACCGCGGTGCCGCCGCGGAGGCTGACGTGCCGCTCCGGGGAGGCGCCGACCAGGGTGCGGGTGCCGGTGTGGACCAGGAAGGTCCAGTAGGCCCCGGACTCCCGCTCCAGCAGCCGGCGGAACAGCGCGGGCGCGCTGAGCGGCCCGTAGTCGGTGATGTCGGCGACGAAGGTGCGCCGGATGACGAAGTTGGCGCCCTCGCCGGTGCCGATCATCTCCTCGACGATGCGGCTCACCACCTCGCCGTACGCCTCGTCGCCGACGTCGAACGCGCCGCCGGCGAGCGTGGTCGGCACGTCCGGGAGGCGGACCAGCGCGTCCGCCAGCGGCACCCGCTGCTGGCCGGTGACGGTCATCGCCACCAGCGGCGTCCCGTCGTCGGCGGCTGCGAAGCCGCGCTCGGCGAGCTGCCGGTAGGGGACCACCACGAGCACCTCGTGCCGCTCCCCGGCGCCGGGCTCCGGGGCCGCGGGCAGCGGGATGTCGGCGAGCACGGCGGGCAGGGCGACCGAGCCGGTCAGCACCTCCACCACCGGGCCGCCCTCGGCGGCGGTGCCCGGCCGGTGCAGCAGGGCGAAGGCCTCCGGACGACCCTCCAGCACCTCGCGGAGCAGGTCCGGAGCGCCGTGCTCGGCGCCCCGGCCGTGCGGGCTGTGCGGGCTGTGCGGGCTGTGCGTCATGCGAACAGCCCCTTGACGGTGGTGACGCGGGCGCAGCGCTCGGCGGCATAGGTGAGCGCCGAGCGGTGGTACTCCGCCGAGAAGTCGGCGGTGGCGTCGGCGACGAAGAACACCTGGATGTCGTTGGTGAAGGCCTCGACGGCGGTGGCCAGCACGCCCACGTGGGCGTAGACGCCGCAGAGCACGAGCTGGTCGCGGCCGGCGTCGCGCATCCGCTGGAGCAGGTCGGTGCGGAAGAAGGCGCTGTAGCGCCACTTGGTGAGCAGCCAGTCGTGCTCGGCGGGCGCCAGGGCGTCCACCACCTGGCGGTCCTCCGGGGCGGGGCGCATGCCGGGGCCCCAGAAGTCCTTGAGGAGTCCGCGCTCCTCGTCGGTCATGCCGCCCGGCTGGGCGGTGTAGGCGACCGGGACGCCCAGGGCGGCGCAGCGGTCGCGCAGCCGGGCCGCGTTGCGCACCAGTTCGGTGCGCGGGTCGTCGGGGAGCGGGTCGAGGAAGTACCGCTGCATGTCGTGGACGAGCAGGACCGCGCGGTGCGGCTCGGCGGTCCAGGACACGACGGCCGGCGGCAGGTCGCCCTCGGCCGGTAACGGGTAGGACGGAATGGGGGGTATGCCGGTCATGGCTCCGGTTCTTTGCGTGATGCGAGGGTCTGTGAGGGGGCGCGCGCAGAGCGGGGCGGTGGAGCTCGATGGGGTGACGTGGTGCCGTGCCGGGACGGACGGGTCAGGCGGTCCAGGCGGACACCACGGAGACGGCCTGGGCCGGGTTGAGGCGGGGGTCGCAGCAGGTCGTGTAGCGCTCGCCGACGGAGTCGAGGTCGGCCTCGGTGGACGCGCACTCGGTGACGTCGTCCGGGGTGGTCTCCAGGTGCAGACCGCCGGCGACGCCGCCCGAGCCGCGCACGGCCTCGACGAACCGGGCGACCTCCAGGGCGATGGTCCCCACCAGGCGGGTCTTGAGGCCACCGGGGGCCGTGAAGGTGTTGCCGTGCACCGGGTCGCTGAGCCACACCACCGGGTGGCCGGCGCCGCGGACGGCGTCGACGAGCTTCGGCAGCCGGTCCGCGACGGCCTCGGCGCCCATCCGGGCGATCAGGGTGAGGCGGCCGGGGTCGCGCCACGGGTCGAGCTTCTCGCACAGGGCGAGGAGTTCGTCGGGCTCCATGCCGGGGCCGACCTTGCAGGCCACCGGGTTGGCCACCTGGGACAGCAGGGCGACGTGGGCGCCCTCGACCTGGCGGGTGCGTTCGCCGATCCACGGCCAGTGGGTCGAGCCGAGGAACAGCCGGCCCTTGTCGTCGACGCGCAGCATCGGCGTCTCGTAGTCGAGCAGCAGCGCCTCGTGGCTGGTCCACACCAGGGGCTCGACCACGTCGCGGCCGGCCGCGCGGTCGCGCCAGCCGAGGTGCTCGACGATGTCACCGGCGGCCATGTAGCCGGTGAGGATGCGCAGCGGGTCGGGCCGGCGGGACTCCGCGTCCGGCTCCGGTCCGTTCACCATGTGCCCACGGAAGACCGGGAGTTCGATCCCCTCGACGACCTCGGTGGGCTTGGAGCGGGGCTTGGCGAACTGTCCGGCGATGCGGCCCGCGCGGACGACCGGCTTTCCGGTGCGCAATCCGAGCGTCCCGGCGAGCAGATCGAGCAGCGCCGACTTACGCGCCACATGTTGACGTGTACATTCCTGCGGATCCTCGGCGCAGTCCCCGGACTGCAGCACCAGCGCTTCGCCGGTCGCCACTTTTCCCAGGAGGGTGCGCAAGGTGGCCAGCTCGTCGGGCTGGACCAGGGCGGGACGCGAGGCCAGCGCCTCGCCCACCCGGCTGACCTGGAGGAGGTCGCTCCATTCGGGTTGATGCAACGCCCCGCGGATACGAATCTCCCGTATGACGTCTTCCACGACGTACTCCGATCCGGCGGTGGATTTCTTGAATTGTCAGGTGGGTATTCCGGTGCGCTTGATCTCCGGCACCGGGATTCCGAGCGCGCGCAGCTGCTGGAACGGGTTCATGAACTCGCGCTGCAGCTTGATCCGCCCGTTCTCCAATTCGAACGAGTGGAGGAAGTGATTCTCGTAGTAACCGTCCGGGTAGTCGCCGAAGAGGATCTTCCCGCGGCCGTCGCACTCGACCCAGAAGCGGTTCGGGTCCTGGGTCTCGAAGATCTCGACGTTGTACCACTCCCAGTCCGGGAAGCACTTCAGCGACCAGACGGCGTGCTCACCCAGGCGGTCCCGGCCGTGCGTGGCGACCGGGGAGCCGGTGTCGGTGGTCCAGAGGCCGCCGACGCCGTCCTCGGTGAAGAGCTCGTGACGGCGCAGCCGGTCCTGCCCGAGGGTGCGCATGTACCGCTCGACGGTGGCCCGGTTGAGGCGGCGCAGCTCGGTCTCGTCGGCGAATCCCTGCGGGCCGGCGGATTCAGGCACAGTCGTATCCCCTGTTTGTTATTCGGACGAGTGAATGAGCAAGCAAGCGATCTTGTTGAATCCTGCCTCACCGGCAGATGCTTCCGCAACAGCGACCTATGAACTAACTGTGAAGGTTCGATCGCCGCAACGCCGTCCGGGGGTGGCCGAAAACCGTCCGGCGATAAAAAAACGTTTGTTCTGCGACCTCACCTTTGAAAGGCGTGGGGCCAATGTTCTCGGAATCCGGTATTCCGTTGAACAGCGCCCGCCCCGGGGTTCGGGACGGGCGCCGGAGTGCGCGGAGGGGCTCTGGCCGGTCAGCCGACCGGCACGGCGGAGCCGCCGCGGTGGCTCGTGAGGTGGCCGCGGAGGGTGAAGCCGGGGGCGGTGGCATCGGCCGGATTCAGCACCATGCCCCGGTCAAGGAGCTGTCGCGCCGCCAGGTGGTCGGTCGGCCGGTTGACCGACTCCACCGCCTGCAGCTCACCGCCGCGGAACAGCAGTACCGAGAACGCGTCGGGGTCCTCGCCGAGCACCACCTCGGTGTCGTGCCCCTCGTCCAGGCCGGCGATCTGCACGGTGGTCGCGAACTGGTCGCTCCAGAACCACGGCAGTTCGGCGTAGCCGCGGCCGGTGCCGGTCAGTCGCGCGGCCACCGCCTCGGCGTGGCCGACGGCGTTCTGCACCGACTCCAGCCGCAGCCGGTTGCCCGAGCGCACCTGCGGGAACGCCGCGCAGTCGCCGATCGCGGAGATGTGCGGGTCGCTGGTCAGCAGGGAGGAGTCGACGGCGATGCCGCCGCTCACCCGCAGGCCGGCCGCCGCCGCCAGGCCGGTGCGCGGGATCACCCCGATCCCGGCCAGCACCAGATCGGCCGGCAGCCGGCTGCCGTCGGCCAGTTCCACCGAGGCGACCCGGCCCAGGTCGTCGCCGTGCAGCGCGGCCACCCCCTGGCCGAACAGCAGCCGGCTGCCCTCGCGCCGGTGCAGCCGGGTGAAGTGCTCGGCGGTGCGCGCGGAGAGCACCCGGGCCAGCGGACGGTCGAGGGCCTCGACCACCGTCACCTCGCAGCCCGCCCGCCGGGCGGCGGCGGCGAACTCCAGCCCGATGAATCCGGCGCCGACCACCACCACCCGCCGGGCCGCGCCGAGCGAGGACCGCAGGGCGGCGGCGTCCTGGGCGGTGCGCAGCGTGTGCACCCCGCGCAGCCCGGACCCCGGCACGCCGAGCGTGCGCGCGGTGGCCCCGGTGGCCAGCACCAGGTGGCCGTAGCCGAACACCGAGCCGTCGGCGAGGCGGACCGTGCGGGCGGCCGGGTCGACCGCCGTCACCGAGCCCGCGACCAGTTCGATCGACTGGCGCGCGTAGTAGCTCACCGGCCGCAGCCACAGCTGGGACTCGTCCACCTCCCCCTTGAGGTAGGCCTTCGACAACGGGGGTCTCTCGTAGGGGAGTTCGTCCTCCGCGTCGATGAGGACCAGTCTTCCCCCGAAGCCGTGCTCACGCAGCGAGGCGGCCGTCTGGTAGCCCCCCTGGCCGGCTCCGACGATGACGACCGACGAGGGGTGGCCGAGCGCGGGGCGCTCCGGCGAGGGGCCCGTCGCAAAGGCCATCACTTCTGCCGCTCGGGCAGGTGCACGATCAGGCCGTCCAGCGCCTCGGTCACCGTGAGCTGGCAGCTGAGCCGGCTGTTGGGGCGGCGCGGGCAGGCGGTGAAGTCCAGCATGTCGTTCTCGTCGGACCGGATCGGCTCCGGCTTGTCGAGCGTCGACTCGTCGACGTAGACGTGGCAGGTGGCGCACTGGAGGTTGCCGCCGCACTGGGCGACGATGCCGTCGACGTCGTTGAAGACGGCGCCGCGCATGACGCTGGTGCCGGCCGGTACGTCGACGGTGCGCTCCGTCGTGTCGACGGCGACGTAGGTGATCTTGGGCATGACGGGACTCCTCGGTGGCGCCCGGGCGCGCGCGAGGGCGCGCCGGAACAGGGCACCGGTCACGTGACGAAAGGGAGGAAGGACGGCGCCGCCGGTGGTCGGCGCGGAGCACGTCGCTCCCGCCAACCCGCCATCTCTTACCGGCCGTTCGGACACGCGAAGCCCTGGGCCAGGAACACGGCAGCGCGTTCGAGCGTAGCAAAGGACCCTGGCGCACGCCAGGATCGATCACCGGGGCCCGCGCCGTCAGGTCCGCGCCCGGAGCATCCTCGGATCCGGCCGCCGGTGCGTCATGAGCGGCCTGCTGACGGTGAACTCCCGGAACCGGCGGGCCGCCTCGGACTGGTAGGCCTCCCGGTTCCAGACCAGGGTGAGCACCCGGTAGCAGTTCGGGGCCTCCACGTGCACCCAGGCGACCGGCACGTGGGTGTCGGTGCCGGCCAGCCGGGACATCGCCGGGATCAGGCCGATGCCCAGGCCGGTGCTGATCATGTCCTGGCTGGCCCCCGGCTCGTCGCCCTCGCAGGACAGCCTCGGGGTGATCCCCTCGGTCGCGAACAGCCGCTCCAGCAGGGCGCGTTGCCAGTGGCCCCGCCGGGTGGTGACGAACGGCTCGTCGGCGATCTCGGCGATGGTCACGCTCTCCCGGCCGTCCAGCCAGTGCCCGCGCGGGACGGCCAGCAGCACCTCCTCGCGGAGCAGTTCGACGGACTCCAGGTCCGGGCCGGTCAGCGGTTGCGAGGCCACGCAGAAGTCGACCTCCCCGGCGCGCAGCTGACGGTCCATCTCCGCCACGGTGGACTGGAAGAGCCGCACCTCGGCGCCCGGGTAGGCGGCCCGGAAGCCGCCCATCAGATGGGTGACGGTCAGCAGCGTCTCGGAGGCGACGCCGACCCGGCCGAGCCCGGTCTCCCGGGCCTCCCGCAGCGCCCGGCGGCCGTCGTCGAGCTCGCTCAGCGCGCGGTCGACGTGGCGCAGGAACACCGCGCCGTACTCGTTGAGCCGGATCCGCCGGCCCTGCCGGTCGAAGAGCGGGGTGCCCAGCTCGGCCTCCAGCCTGGCGATGGTGCGGCTGAGCGAGGGCTGGGCGACGTTCAGCTCCTCGGCGGCGCGGCTGATGTGCTCAAAACGGGCGACGGTCCGGAAGTGACGCAGTTGCAGCAAATCCACGGTTCACCTCTGCTCATGCCTGACGGGCTATCGGCACATAGCAAAACCGGTCTTGGAACGCATAAGCAATCCCGCCTAACGTCATCGGTGGGGTTCGTCGCAGCGGGTGGCGGGCAGCGATGCCCGTCACCCGCACACGCGAGGCGAGGAACCCGTCCACTCCCTCCCCTTCCCTCCCGCTCCCCCGCCCCCTCATCCGTCCGCCGACCCGGAGGCCAACCGCCCCCCAGGAAGGTCGCATCATGAGCGCTGCGGATCTGGCCCGACTCCAGTTCGCGGCCACCACCAGCGTGCACTGGCTCTTCGTCATCCTCACCATGGGGCTGGTCCCCATGGTGGCGTTCATGCACACCCGGGCCGCGTACACCCGCGACCCCGCCACCCGCGCGGTGCGCGAACGCATGACCCGCTTCTGGGGCCAGCTGTACGTCATCAACTACGCGGTCGGCATCGTCACCGGCCTCGTCATGGAGTTCCAGTTCGGACTCAGCTGGAGCGGACTGAGCAAGTTCGCCGGCAACGTCTTCGGCGCCCCGCTGGCCCTGGAGACGCTGATCGCCTTCTTCGCCGAGTCCACCTTCCTCGGCATGTGGATCTTCGGCTGGGGCCGGATGCGCCGCAGCGTGCACGTGGCGCTGATCTGGCTGGTCGCCCTCACCGCGTACGCCTCGGCGTTCTGGATCCTGGTCGCCAACGGCTTCCTGCAGCACCCGGTCGGCTACGAGGTGCGCGACGGCGCCGCCTACCTGACCGACTTCGTCGCGCTGATCACCAACGCCAACGCCCTGGTCGCGCTCGGCCACATCGCGCTCGCCGCGCTCACCACCGGCGGCATCTTCGTCGCCGGCATCAGCGCCTGGCACTTCGCCAAGGGCACCCGGGAGACCGAGCTGTTCCGCAGCTCGCTGCGGCTGGGCGTCTGGGTGAGCATGCTCTCCTCGTTCTTCGTCATCATCGTCGGCAACCTGCAGGTCCCCGTGATCGAGCGGACCCAGCCGATGAAGGCCGCCATCCTCAAGGGCAGCGGCGTCGCCGAGGAGCAGGCCAGGCTGGTCGCCCAGCACGGCCCCGGGAACTACGTGCCCTGGGAAGGCTGGGTGAAGAACTCGATGGACCTGATGTCGATCCTCGGCAACACCGTCTCGACCATCACGTTCATCGCCGTCTTCCTGCTGCTGAAGGACCTGCTGGTGCGCAAGCGCTGGCTCGCCTACCTGATGACCGCGATCATCCCGCTGCCCTTCATCGCCTCCGTCGGCGGCTGGGTGGTGCGCGAGATCGGCCGCCAACCGTGGCTGGTCTACGGCGAGTTGACCGTCGACGACGCGCTCTCCAACGTCAGCACCGGAGCCCTGACGGTGTCCTGCACGCTGTTCATCGCCATCTTCGTCGGCCTCGCGGCGACCAACTGGACGCTGATCACCCGCTTCGCCCGGCGCGGCCCGGACGGCGCCCAGCTCGGCGCCGGCGATCCGCTCGGCGACGACCTGCCCGACGCGGGCGGCGCCGACGACAAGCAGCCGGTCCCGGCCTTCTGACCCCGGCGACGGATCCCGCACCGAGATGCACTCCCCTGACGTGACGGAAGGTTGGGCTACATGAGCCTGGAGACCCTCTGGCTGGCCCTCCTCGGCCTGCTGCTCGCCGGCTACTTCGTGCTCGGCGGCTACGACTACGGCGTCCAGATGCTGTCCCCGTTCCTCGGCGCACCGGCCGGCGCACCCGACGGCGCGCCGGCCCGGGCACCGGATCCCGCGGAACGGAACGCCGCGCTCGACGCGATCGCCCCGTTCTTCCTCGGCAACGAGGTGTGGCTGGTCGCCTTCGCCGGCGCGATGTTCGGCGCCTTCCCGCACCTGGAGGGCAGCCTGCTCTCCGGCCTCTACCCGCTGATCGTGGCGATCCTGGCCGCCCTGGTGCTCGGCAACGCCGCCGTCCAGCTGCGCGGCCGGTCCCGCGGCCCCCGGGCGCTGCGCTGGTGGAACGCCCTGGTGGTGCTCGGCGGCGTGGTGCCCGCCGTGTGCTGGGGCATCGTGGTCGGCCTGCTGCTGCACGGCGTGCCCCGCCGGGCGGACGGCTCCTTCCACATCGGCTTCGGCGAGGTGTTCGCGCCGTTCTCGCTGACCTGCGGGGTGGCCGTCGCGCTGCTCTTCGCCGGTCACGGCGCGGCCTTCATCGCGCTCCGCTCCGAGCCCGAACTCGCCGTGACCGCACGGCGGGTGGGCGCCACCCTGGTCGCCGCGGCCGGTGCCGCGAGCGCCCTCGGACTGCTGCTGTCGCTGTTCGGGGTGGGCGCTTCGATGACCAGGACCGCCACCTCGGTGGTCCTGTTCCTGCTCGTCGCCGCCGCCGTCGCGGCCGGCTGGTGGTTCCTCACCCGGGGCCGCGACGCGCCGGCCTTCACCGCCACCTGCGTCGCGACCGCGCTGCCGGTGCTGCTGATCGGGGCGGGCCAGTACCCGTACCTGCTGGCCGCCGAGTCCGGGGCGGGGATCACCGTCGACGACGCCGTGGCCGACGGGGCCACCCTGAAGCTGCTGATCGGCTTCGGCGTGGTGATCTTCCCGCTGATCCTCCTCTACCAGGCCTGGAGCTGGTGGGCGTTCCGCGGCCGGACCGGGCTGCGCCACCCCAGCTACTTCTGACCACCGCCACCGCCGGCCGGCAGCCCCCCGCTGCCGGCCGGCGGCCTTCCAGCCGGCTTCCGCGGCCCGGCCGCCACCCGACCGGCCCGGACGGGCCGCGGAAGCCCTCCGCACCGCACGCCGGGCACCGCCCCGGGAGGGAGCACGGGATGAAGCCGGCCGAACGCCGCCTGCGGCGCGAACTCCCGGTGGTGCGCCGCCACCTGACCACCTCCACCGCGCTCGCCCTGCTGGGCGCCGCACTCGTCGTCGGCCAGGCCGGCCTGCTCGCCGGCCTGCTCGCCGACGGCTTTGCGGGGCACCGCCCGGACACCACCGCCCTCGCCGCGCTCGCCGCCGTCCTCGCCCTGCGCGCCCTGCTCGCCTGGGCCCGCGGCGCCCTCGCCCAGCGCGCCGCCGCCGAGGCCAAACGCGCCCTGCGCGACCGCCTCACCGCCCGGCTCCGGGAGACCGGCCCACGCCGGCTGGCCGCCCGCCGGCACGGCGAGACGGCCACCCTGCTCACCCGCGGCCTCGACGCCCTCGACCCCTACCTCACCGGCTACCTGCCCACCATGGCCGCCACCGCCGTCGTCCCGCTCGTGGTCGTCGGCCGGCTCTGGTGGGCCGACTGGACCTCCGCGCTGATCATCGTGCTCACGCTGCCGCTGATCCCGGTGTTCGGCGCGCTGGTCGGGATGCACACCGCCCGCCGCACCGCCCGGCAGTGGCGGCTGCTCGCCCGGCTCGGCGGCCACTTCCTCGACGTCGTCGCCGGACTGCCGACGCTGCGCGCGTTCGGCCGCGAGCACCACCAGACCGGTGTGGTGCGGGAGATGGCCGACGCCCACCGGCGGGCCACCATGCGCACGCTGCGGGTGGCGTTCCTCTCCTCGCTCGTCCTGGAGACCGTCGCCACCCTGTCGGTCGCCCTGGTCGCCGTCCCGGTCGGCCTGCGGCTGCTGGCCGGCGAACTGGACCTGCGCACCGCCCTGGTCGTGCTCTTCCTCGCCCCCGAGGCCTACCTGCCACTGCGCGCGGCGGGCGCGGCGTTTCACGACAGCGCCGAGGGCATCACCGTGGCCGAACGGGTCTTCGCCGTCCTCGACGAGGAGGAGCCCGCGGCGGGACGCACCGCCGCCGCGCCGGTCCCCGACGCCCGGAGCGCGCGGCTGCGCCTCGACGGGGTCACCGTCCACCACCCCGACCGCGCCGCGCCCGCCCTCGACGCCGTCTCGCTCACCGTCCACCCCGGCGAGCACCTCGCCCTGGTGGGCCCGAGCGGCGCCGGGAAGTCCACCCTGCTCGCCCTGTTCCTCGGCTTCACCGCCCCCGGCGCCGGCCGGGTCCTGGTGGACGGCACCGACCTCGCCGCGCTCGACCCCGACGACTGGCTCGCCCAGGTCGCCTGGGTGCCGCAGCGCCCGCACCTGTTCGCCGCGACCGTCGCCGACAACATCCGCCTCGGCCGCCCCGACGCCACCGACGCCGAGGTCCGCGCGGCCGCCCGGGCCGCCTGCGCCGACGGCTTCGCCGAGGCGCTGCCGCAGGGCTACCACACCCTGCTCGGCGAACACGGCGCCGGGCTCTCCGCCGGACAGCGCCAACGCGTCGCCCTGGCCCGCGCGTTCCTCAAGGACGCGCCGATCCTGCTGCTGGACGAGCCGACCGCCCACCTCGACCCGGAGAGCGAGGCCGCCGTGACCAGGGCCACCGCCGAGCTGATGCGCGGGCGCACCGCGATCGTGGTCGCCCACCGCAGGAGCCTGCTGCCGCACGCCGACCGGATCGTCACCGTCCGGGCCGGCGCCCTCGAACCCGCCCCGGCCGCCGAAGAAGTGGTGCTCCTCCCATGACCAACCCCCCGGCCCACCGGCCCACCGTCCGGCTGCTGCGCCACCTGCTCCCGCACTGGCGCCGGCTGCTGCCCGCCGTCCTCGCCGCCGCCGGCAGCGAACTCAGCGGCGCCGCCCTGATGGCCACCGCCGCCTGGCTGATCACCCGCGCCGCCGAGCAGCCGCCGATCTCCGCCGTCGCCGTCGCCATCGTCGCCGTGCGCGCCCTCGCCCTCGGCCGCGGCACCCTGCGCTACGCCGACCGGCTGCTCGGCCACGACGGCGTGCTGCGCGCCGTCGCCGGCTTCCGCGCCCGGGTGTACGAGGCACTCGTCCCGCTCGCCCCGGCCGGCACCCCGGCGTTCCGCGGCGGCGACCTGCTGACCCGGCTGGTCGACGACGTCGACGCCGCCCAGGACCTGCTGCTGCGCGTCCTCGTCCCGGTCACCGCGGCCGGTCTGGTCGCCGCCACCGCCACCGGAACCACCCTGGTGCTGCTGCCCTCCGCCGGGCTGCTGATCGGGGTGCTGCTCGCCGTGGCCGGCCTGCTGGTGCCCGCCCTGGTGCTCGCGCTGTCCCGCCGCGCCGGGAGGGCGGAGAAGGCCGCGCGCGCCGAACTCACCGCGCTCACCGTCGACCTGACCGAGGGCGCCGCCGACCTCGCCGCGTACGGCGCCCGCGGTCGCGCCCACCGGCGGGCCGCCGAGGCCACCGCCCGGATCGCCGCCCTGGAGCGCCGCGCGGCGCTCACCACCTCGCTCGCCTCCGCCGCGGTCCTGCTGTTCCAGGGCGCCGCCACCGTCGGCGCCACCTGGCTCGGCCTGCGCGCCCACGCCGACGGCCGGCTGCCCGCCGTCCAGCTCACCGTCCTCGCGGTGCTCGCCCTGGTCTCCTTCGACGCGCTGGCCGCCCTGCCCGCCGCCGCCCGCCGGCTGGCCGACGTCTGGGCCTCCGCCCGCCGGCTCGCCGACCTCATGGACACCCCGCCCCCGGTCACCGACCCGGCCGACCCGGCCCCGCTGCCCACCGACGGCCCGCTCGGCGTCGAGATCACCGACCTGCGGGTACGCCACCGCCCCGACGGCCCCGCCGCCCTCGACGGCGTCAGCCTCCGCCTGCCGCCCGGCCGCCGGGTCGCCCTGCTCGGCGCCAGCGGCTCCGGCAAGTCCACGCTGATCGCCGCGCTGATGCGGTTCGTCCCCTACGAGAGCGGCAGCATCCGGGTCGCCGGCCGCGAACTGCGCGACTGCGCGGGCGCCGACGTCCGCCGGGTGATCACCGGCGTGACCCAGGACGCCCACGTCTTCCACACCACGATCCGGGCCAACCTGCGCCTGGCCCGCCCCGACGCCGCCGACGAGGACCTGCGCGAGGCCGCCCGCCGGGCCCGGCTGCTCGACTGGATCGAGTCCCTCCCCGACGGCTGGGAGACCATGCTCGGCGGCGACGGCGCCACCGTGTCCGGCGGCCAGCGCCAGCGCCTGCTGCTGGCCCGCGCCCTGCTCGCCGACCCGCCCGTCCTCGTCCTCGACGAACCCACCGAGGGCCTCGACCCGGACACCGCCGCCGCCGTCCTCGCCGACATCCTCGACGCGACCCGCGGCCGCACCACCCTCCTGGTCACCCACGACCACGCCGCCCTCACCGCCGCCGACGCCGTCCTCACCCTCACCGACGGCCGCCTCGCCCCCGTCGGCTGACCGCGGGCGGGGGCGCGAGCGGCAGGAGCGGCGGGTGCGGCGGGTGCGGCCTCAGCCGGCGGGCCAGGAGGCCATCGCCAGCTCGGCGACCGCCGCCAGGTCCGCCGCCGAGGCCCCGTCCCTGGCCTGCTGGGACATCCCCTGGACGACGGTGGCGTAGTAGACGGCCAGCGCGTGGGCGTCCGTCCCCGCGGGGAGGCGCCCGGCCGCGACGTCCGTCTCGACGCGTTCCCGGAAGCCGTCCAGGTTGGAGCGCCGCAGCTCCCGCATCGCGTCGGCCACGTCGTCGTCCTTCGGGGAGACGTTGGTGGTGGCACTGATCACCAGGCAGCCGGCCGGGTGCTCGGGATCGGTGTAGACGGCGGCCGCCTCGCGCAGGACCCGGGCGAAGGCCTCGCGGGCGGTCGCCTCCTCCTGGAGGGCGACCGCCACGAAGCTCCCGAAGCTCTGCCCGTACGTCTCGACGACCTCGTCGAAGAGCGCGCGCTTGTCCCCGAAGGCGGAGTACAGGCTCGGCGCGTTGATCCCCATCCGCTTCGTCAGCTCGGCGACCGAGGTGCCCTCGTAGCCGTACTGCCAGAACAGCATGGTGGCCTGCCGGAGCGCGGCCGCACGGTCGAAGGTGCGGGGTCTTCCTCGGGCCATGGTCGTCCACCTTTTTTGTACTGTTCGCTAAGGAAGGTAATGGCATGGTCGCACAGATGCTGCCCGCGCCGCCCGTGCGCAGTTGGTACGCCACGGTGCTCTGGTGGGACCTCACGGACTCCGCACAGACCGTCGAGTCGCTGCTCGGGCGGTTGCGCCAAGGCCAGGAGCCCTCGCCGGAGGGCGACGGCGCCGGCCGCTGGCTGTGGGACCGGGCGGGCAACCGGTGGGGACGCGTGGTGCTCTGGGACCCGCTGGAGGGACCGGCACGGCCCGACGGCTGCCCGGCCACCGAGCTGATCGGCTACCCGCCGACCGACTGCTGGTCCTTCGAGCTGGAGGCGGGCCCGTCCCTGGACGCGCCCGAGGGCCTCGCGGCCGGTCAGGAGGCCGGCGGCCGCTCGCCGGGGGTGTAGCGCAGCCGGGCGACCACGGTCGCCGTCCGCCCGTCGATCGAGGCCAGGTCCAGTGCCTGGCCCATCTCCCGGTCGAACAGGGCGCGGGCCTCCCGGGCGGTCTCCTTGCCCTGCTCGGTGATCCGGGCGAGCACGCCGCGCCGGTCGGTCTCCGAGACGCCCCGGCTCACCAGGCCCTGGCCCTGGAGCCGCCCCACCAGACGGCTGGCCGAGGACTGGTTCAGACCGAGCGCCTCCGCGAGCTGCTGGATGCGCAGCCCCTCGGGCTCCGCGGCGGCCAGTGCGTTGAGCGTCTGGAACTCGCTGAGGCTGATCCCGGCCTCACGGGTGAGCCTGCGGTCCACGGTGGTCCCCACCTCGGCGACGAGCACCGCCAGCTGGTTCCACAGCTCGATGTCGCTCTCGCGTCGCTGTCCCATCGACGACCTCTTACCTCTCCGGCGGCTCCGGTACGCCACTGGCGTACCGCTCCGCTGCGGGGCCGCCGTCCACCCTATGCATTCACATGCAGTTCCGAGGCAGCAGGAAACGGACATCAACAGTACTGCAGGACAACCGGCCGGTGCAGCCGACGGCCAGCCGATCGGGCTCTACCAGGTCTGGGCGGTCTACGCCCTCCCGCCGGTCCGGGCGCTGGACTTCGTCTCGGCATCGTCATGGCGCGGATCGTCCTCTCCGGCCGCTGGATCGCCATCGGCCCGCTGACCGCGGTGATCGCCTTCGTCGCCGCCTACGCACTGGCGATGCGGCTGCCGTACGTCTACGGGCTCGACGCGGCCACCCTCGTCCCGCTCGCCCTGATCGTTCCGGCCGTGGCGGCCGGCGACCTGGCCGGGAAGCGGACGATGCCGCACAGCCGCCCGGCGATCTGGCTCGGCGAGATCTCCTTCGTCTTCTACCTCCTGCACGTCCCGCTGCTGATCCGGCTCCGCGCCCGGCTCGGGACCAGGCTCTTCGACACCCCGCAGGCGCTCGCCCTGCTGCTCCTGGGCCTCGCGATCACCGTGGTGGCCTCCTGGCTGCTCCACCCCCTGGTCGAACAGCCGCAGTCTTGGGGGCCGGCGTCGGCGTCGCCCCGGTGGTCGTGGAGGAACGGCTCGTCCCCTGGCTGCACGCGACCCAGTGGGGCGGATTCACCGGGCCCGACCCGACCTACCGGTTCAAGGGCAAGCCCGGGTACCAGCGCAGGGCCTTCACGGCCGTCCAGATCGACGCGATGGACCGCAACCCGACCCGCACCGACTACTTCAACCCCGGTGCGCTGATGCTCATTTCGGCGTACGGCGACCAGGTGAACCGCTGGCCCTCCACCGACACCGCGGTGGCCCAGCGGGACTCGATCCCCAAGGTCCAGTGCGCGGCGCTGTGGACGGACCCCGCCCAGGACGGCGTCCACCTGGCCTGGCTGCGGCAGTTCTTCCGCGAGCTGTACGCCGAGACCGGCGGCGTGCCCGGCCTGAACGTGGCCACGGACGGCATGTTCATCAACTACGCGGACGCGGACGCCCGTGACCCGCAGTTGAACACCTCGGGCATCCCCTGGCAGCGCCTGGACTACAAGGACAACTACCCGCGGTTGCAGCAGGTCAAGGCCGTCTACGACCCGAGGAACGTGTTCCGGCACGGCCTTTCGGTCGAGCTGCCGGTCTGACCCCGGTCCGGCCGGGAGCCCGGGCTCCCGGCCGATCTTCCTCAACTTGCTTGCGATTGCATGTAGCGATCGCTACATTAATCACATCGCCCACCACGAACGGAAAGGCACCGAATCACCATGACCGCCACCAAGAAGCTCGCCGGCAAGACCGCCCTCGTCACCGCCTCCTCGCGCGGCATCGGCCGGGCGACCGCCCTGCGCCTGGCCGCCGACGGCGCCCAGGTCGCGGTCAACTACCACAGCGACGCCGAGTCCGCCCAGGCCGTCGTCACCGCGATCGAGTCGGCCGGCGGCCGGGCCATCGCGATCCAGGGCGACATCGGCGTCCCGGCCGACGTCGAGCGGGTCTTCAAGGAGACCGTCGCGGCCTTCGGCTCGCTGGACATCCTGGTCAACAACGCCGGCATCGGCGCCATCGGCGCGCTCGCCGAGGTCGGCTCGGACCTCCTCGACCGGGTCATCGACGTCAACTTCAAGGGCACGTTCTACGCGATCCAGCAGGCCGCCCGTCTGCTGAACGACGGCGGCCGGATCATCAACATCTCCACCGGCTACACCAAGCAGCCGTTCCCCGGCTTCGGCGTCTACTCCGCCACCAAGGCCGCCGTCGAGGCGCTCGGCCTGGCCGCGTCGAAGGAGCTCGGCGCCCGCCAGATCACCGTCAACTCGGTGCTGCCGGGCCTGGTCAACACCGACCAGACCGCCCCGATCCGCGACCAGTTCCCGGCCGTCGCCGGCATGACCCCGCTGGGCCGGGTCGGCGAGCCCGAGGACATCGCCGATGTCATCGCCTTCCTCGCCTCCGAGGACGCCCGCTGGATCACCGGCCAGGTCATCGCCGCCGCCGGCGGCCTCGCCTGACCGCTCCCCCGCAGCACCGGCACGCACCGCGGCCCGGTCCCCCGGAACCTCCGGGAGACCGGGCCGGTCGCATGCCCGGGGCGAGGGCGGGGGAACGCCGACCGTTCCGGCCTACGCCCGAGTGGGCCGCCAGGGGCTCGAACCCTGAACCTACGGATTAAAAGATCAATACGGATCGTGATCCGACGGAACGGAACTGACTACCTGCTGTTATCCCTGCAGCGTGTCGACATGCACAGTGACGCCCCATCCAGTGTCGGGCGGTCACTGCCGCGCAGTCCGCTCACGCATCACTCACAAAGGAGCGCACTCTCCACGAGCGGAGGAGGCCGGAGACCGACGCTCCCGGGCGGCCACTCGACGAGCCCGACTAGCTAGTCCTGCTGGGATTCCTCGGAACCATCCTCGCTCGTACCAGCGACCTTGCCGCCGACGAAGACCACGCCCAGTACGAGGGCGGCCGCGCCGGTGGCGGCCACCACCTTCATCCCCGTCCCCAGGAACTGCTTGCTCTCGCTGTCCTTCTCGTACACCTGCCCCACGTTCCGGTCGAGGCGGTCGTGAAGGGCCTCTCGCTGCTCCCAGCTGAGGTCGTCTCGACCGAGGTCAGCCCGCAAGGCGTCCCGCTGGTCCTGCGAGGCCTTGTAGAAGTGGTCCTGGCTGTTCTCGTTGGCCGCGAGCGTGGACTTGTGCGCCTCCTTGACCGCATCAATGTCGGCCTTGCCCAGGTCCTTGAAGGCGGGGAACTGCTCGATGAGCTTGAGCCGTACCTCGGTGGCCATCTCGGGCATCGCGGCCGCGAACTTGAGCACCTTGGCTTTGGAGAGGTTCCGCCAGGTTGGGATCCCCAACTTCCGCTTGACCGCTGCCTCATCCGTGCCGCCCATGACCTGACTCCGTCCACCGTCCCGTGACGCCTACCGGATACTAGCGGCGCGGTGCCAGGGGTACCCGAGTACTGCCGGGCAACCCCTGGCGGGATCTTGCCGTTCTTGGGGAACCCGGTGCCGTCAACGGCCCACACCTCTGGGCGCACCGCCTACGCGGCCGGCCGCGCCATGCGGATCCGCACATTCTCGACCGGCCAAGTCGGCAGGAGTGTTGCAAAGTCCCGTTCAGCGCATGAGTCGGCTGGTCACGGGACTTTGCAACAGACCTGGAGCCTTCAGGGCCCTCTGAACCGGAGATAACGCCGAGGGCCAGCAGCCGACTGTTGGCCTCGGGGCCTTCCAACCTGCTGTCTACGGCAGCTGGCGCGTCTTATGGCGCTTCGGCCGCTTCTCAACAGGGATCAAACCTCGGCGGACCTTCATCAGATGCTCGTCTTTCGTGTTTTCACGCACTGCGAGACGACTCAGGATTCGATGCTGTGTTTCTGGAGTCCAGAACACTTCGAGACGCTCCCGAGCGCGGGTGATCGCGGTGTAGAAGATACTGTGGGAGATGCTTTCCTCGTTGGCATCCGTGATAACAACCTTGACCGATTTGTACTCAACGCCCTGTGCTTTATGGATCGATACGGCGTAAGCGATCTGAAACGGCACCATGGTGGTGACCGAGTCGTCGTCATCGTCGCTGTTGCCGCGTTCGAATACATCGAACTGGACCATCGAGCCTTCCACCAAACGCAGACCTGAGAAAATCGCGTCGGGTTCACTGAAATCCCGCTCGAGGGTCACATCGAAAGTGATGCGGCCGGGAGCGCGATCGATCTTGACGATCTCGCCCTTCAGGTTATTGAAGATGACCGGGCTGAATCGATCTGATTCGTTGAAAAGTACGGGATCGCCAACCTTGTACGTAGACTCCCCCCAGGCCACAGCTGGATTCGGGTTTCTGGCCTGCAGGAACCGGTTAACATTGTTGATTCCGTATAGGCCATCATAGTTAAGGCAAAGCACGATCTCATCGTTGCTTCGACGCCGAAATAGTGAGTCTCCCAGAATCGTCGAGTAGCCATTCTTGGAGAGCGACTCTTCGATGCGGTCGTCCAGGTTCCGCACCCTGTCCCACAGCGTGAGAAGACTCTGGTCGGTCGTCCTAAAGGGCTGTGTAAGCTCGAAGACGGACTCGCTTGGGATGTATGACCGGATGATGCTGAACCAGTTGCCAAATTCGATCGACTCGATCTGATAGACATCGCCAACAAGCACGAGCAGATCGAAGGATGTCTTCTCAAGTACATCGAGCAGGCTTGCGTTGCTTACAGTGCTGCACTCGTCGATCACCAACACGTCGTACTTTGCTCCGAATGACGTACTGCTACGCACGTGCTTGTTGATCGTGCTGAACTCGACGTTCGGCGCTTGCACTCGCCTCTTCAGATTATCGACGGCCGGATTGGTATGCGCCAAGAAAAGCTTCCGTGCGCCAGCAAAGTAGTTTGCGATGTGGTTCACCATCGTCGATTTTCCCGTACCGGCTGCGCCGTACACGAGGGCGACCTTCGAGTGCTCAAACAATTCCGTCAGCGCCTCAGCCTTCAAAGGGTCATCGATGGCACCTGGGTTCGCATCAATCCATGCCTGCACATCACTGCTGTGTTGGGAGACGCCATTGGCAGAGATATTTCGGAGCCTGTTGATGATCGAGACCGTATCGTCCTCGTAACCGACGACGAACACGTGCCCATTTTCATGAGCCAGCTTCCGCCGCGCGTGCCGTTCAGTGGGTGGCAGCATCCGATTATGGCGCGCGATCATCTCATCGACGTCACCAAGGTCCTCCAGCTCGCCTGCCGGCGTGTAGATCACACCGTGCTGCTCGACATTGCCCTTGACTCGTCTGGCCAGCAGCTCGTAAGGCCGGGTCCTCGCATCCAGACTCTCGGCAAGGTCCCCAAAGGGCGGATTGTGTCCGCGCGGTGATGTACAGAACGGCATCGTGTCGAAGGGCCTGCAACTCCAGGAAACGCGAAGCCCGGAGAGGAAAGAACACCCGGCGGCATCGAACTGTGCCTTGATTACACGATTGTTCATCCGCAGCATGAGGTACCGCAGCAGACGAGAACCTGGCCGGTCGTGGCGAACGAGTGATCGCGCGCGGTCTAGAACAGGAAAGATAACCGCATCTCGCTGGGTTCCGCTCAGCACCCAAGAGCGGAACGCCCCGTATGCGGCGTCGGTCATATCCATGAGATCAAGCAGACTTGACCGTGTGATCGTAAGATATCGCATCAGATTTCGGTACTCGGAATTCGACGCCCTGACCTTTCCATACGAGGCGTCGAAGAGGCGTGCGAAGTTGTCGAACTCACACGGCCGGATTGACACCTCCCATGAGCGGATCAGCGTGATCGGCATTTTCTGCCCGAGGACCTCAATCTCGTCACTCGCCAACTCTAGACTGGCTGCATATTTGTCGGTGACGTCGATGTCGGTAAAGCCAATAATTCGATCAAACTTACTCGTCCGATTGTGGGCGAGGTAAAACGTCACCTCGTAATAGATGCGACCGGACACGAAGAAGGGGCGCGAGCTGTGAATGTAATATCGCTCGCGACGTTCATTTGAGTGTACCGCCGCTTGGGGATGCTCGATGCGGGCGGCGATCTTCTCGTAGTAATCGCGCAACGAAGGATCGAGATCGACCGGAAACTGTTCGAGATTGTGTAGGATTCTGATTCCGAGGAGATCCTGCGCCAGGACGCGCGTACGGAGAAGGTACTCGTAGTACTTCAGCATCAATCGCTCAGACGGATCGCGATCCAGCGTGTAGTGCGAGACGCTGGCCTGCAGCAAGCCGTGGAATCTGCTCAACAGCCTGAACTTGGCGATCCCCCTAACAGCATCCAGAGCTGGCCCGACCTGATTATAGTGAAACTCAGTCGAGTGATCCTTGACGTGTGCCCAGACGGCAAGTCCCTCGACGAGATTCCGGAGCTGCCCCAGCACGTTCTGCGAGAGGAAGCCCCGGTCGCCTACTGGATTGGCGAGATTCTGGCAGATCACGCTGTCGGCGCTCTTCACTTGCTGTTCTACTGATGCCATCGCTCTCGCTCTTCTTCCCCGAAGGCTCGCATGTCACCTTCGATCGGGCCGAGAACGCCTGCTCACGCCCCGAGTGCTGCCGAGGTGGACACGGCAGCATCCACGAAGGCTCTCTGGCTGCTGCCGAACAACGGACCTGGCCCCGGTCTGCATTCCAGGTAACCATGTAACCATTCAAGTAGCCCACAAGCAGGCCCTTTTTCGAGATTTTCCGGCCTGCCGTGCCGGCTCCTGGCCTGTCCTACACGTTCCCTGGTGAACACGAAGCTGCGGCCGCCCCCTCCGGGGCGCGGGTCACGGGTCCTGCACTCCACTCGCGTAGCAGAGTCCGGTGCGATCCGGGTGGGCAGTCAGGCTATGGTCGGTAGCACTCCGCGTGGCCAGTGGCCGAGCCAGAATGCGGCGGTTGACGGTTCCGGCCGGTCCTCGGTGGAGCCGTCGTGGGGCAGCAGTTCGGTGGGGGCGATGTAGCCCTCGCCGGGCTCCAAACGGATGCGGTACACGCTCAACCGGTGCCCGGCGGCGATGTAGGCGCGGAGGTCATCGGTGTGCGGGTAGCGGTTCTCGGGGTCGGGGTGGACGGTTCGGCAGATGGCCTGGATGTCGATGTCGCCGAGCAGGATGTACCGGGTGCCGGGCCCGAGGTTGATGCACAGGCGGCGCCGGCCCAGGTGCTTGGCGTGGTAGGCGAGCTTGTCCCAGTTGTCGACATGGAGGCCGATGCGCCGGCCGTCTCGGTAGTTCGGCGTGGTCGTGAGGGCCTTTGCGGGGTTCGCGGCCCGGCCGAGGTGGACGGCGTCCGGGTCGCCGAGTGGATCGGCCAGCGCGTCGAGGCTGACCGGCGCCAGCCCGTCGGGCAACCTCACCAGCTCGACCAGCGTGGTGTCTCGGGTGAGCGCGGTCGGTCGGAGCTGCCGGGCGAGGCCGGCGGTGAGGGGCTGCCAGGGACCGTCGGGAAGGACGGCTCCGTCCTCGTAGCCCGTTTCGCCGCACGCGATGCGGACGCCGGCGACGTCGCACCGTTCGGCGAGCGCGGCAGGGTCGTGGTGGGCGATGGCGAGGTTCATTCCGGGCTCCTCCCGGTTGGTCTCACCGGCGGTCGTCAAGGGTGTCCGCGAACGTGACGTCCAGCTCGGCGACCAGGGCTTCGGCGAGTTCGGCCTGCTGGGCCCGGTCGATGATGACCTTGCCGAGGTTGGCCGTGCCTCGGACGGTGCGCAGGTCGTTGCCGCGCAGGTCGAGGTCCTGGTACTTGCCCCGGCCGAACTCGGCCAGCCGCAGCCTGCAGGCGTCGAGGACGGCCCGACTGAGGTCGCTGCCGGTGAACGTCGCCTCGTTCAGGACGCACTTCGAGAAGACCAGCGGTCCGGCGGCCCGGACCTGCTCGAAACTGCTGTAGTCGAGCTTGCAGTTCTCGAACAGCACGTTGTCGAGGGTCACGCCGGTGAGCTGGGCGCCCATGATCTTGCAGTTGCGGAAGACGACACGGGAGAGCTTGGCGTCCGTGATGCGGGCGGTGGCGAGGTCGCAGGTGTCGAACTCGACGGAGTCGAGCCGGACCTTGTCGAGCCGAACGCGGTCGGCGCGAAGTCCGGTGACGCGGCCGGTGATGAGGCTGGTGTCGGTGAGGTCCAGGTCCCGCAGGTTGGCGTCGGTGTATTGGAAGTCCTGGACGATGCCCCGAGCGGAGTCGAGCGTGCTGACGTTGGACAGGTACAGGCCCGGCTCGTTCAGGCTGGGCAGGGTCACGGTGACGCGGCCGAAGGTGCTGTCCACGGGCTTGCTCCGCTCTCTCGGTTCGGGGGACCGGGCCCCCACCGCGCTGGTGCGGGCCCGGGTGGCTCAGGTAGTGCTACTTGCCCTTGTTCGACCAGTTGTCCCACGTCGGCCGGTTGTCGAACGACGATCCGGCGTTGTCCCAGGTGGGCCGGTTGTCGAACCCGGCGACGGCGACGGTTCGACCAGCGGTGAGGTCGGCGACCACCGGGGCGTCGGTGGCGGCCAGCAGTTCAAGGACGGTCATGCGGCTTGCTCCTCTCGGACGGTATCGGACAGTGCGGTGATGAGGGCCTGCCTGGAAACGCGGCAGTAGTTCGTCTCGGTGGTGTCCAGACGGCCGTTCTCGAAGTAGCGATTGCCGGCCTGCGCTCCCCGGCAGAAGCCGAAGAACTCGCAGGTGGCCTCGCACCCGTCCAGGCCGGTCAGGAACTCGCGCACGTACCGGAGTTCGTGCGCGCGGTCCAGCATGGAGCCGATGCTCAGCTCCATGACGTTCCCGGCCCGGAAGTCCTTGTATGCCGGATCACTGATCCCGGCGAGCTCGGGCGAGAGCAGGACGACGTCCCCAGCGGACGAGACGGTCGGAATCGGGTCGATCAGCAGCTCGTCCCACGCGGCTGCTCCGCCCGCGCGGACGGCCTGCAGGTAACTGCCGAGGCGGTCGACCTCGCGGATGGTCAGGCCGCGGTGCCGGCGCGACCATGCGATTGCCCGACGCCAGAACTCGCGGGCCTGTTCGGCGGTGGGCACCGCGCGGTCGGTGTTGACGCCCTCCAGCTCCTCCATGTTCAGGCCCACGGTGTGGCAGCCGAGGTAGGCCATGAAGTCGAGCAGGCCCTCGGGGTCGCCGATGCTCTCGGCGCTGACGACCGCGATCGTGGAGAACCGCACGCCGTGCTCGCGCAGACACGCGACGCCTTTCATGATCCGGTCGAAGGCGGGGCGTCCCGCCCAGTCCACACGCTGGTGGTTGAGCGCGGCCGGACCGTCGATGCTCACCCCGACCCGGAACCCGTAGTCGGTCAGGAACTCGCACCACGCCGGGGTGATCAGCACGGCGTTGGTCTGCACCGAGTGCTCGACCAGGCCGGCCTGCCGCAGTGGCTCGAACGGGGCCAGCAGCTCGGCGAACCGCCGACGGCCGATGGCCAGCGGCTCACCGGCGTGCCAGACGATCTCAACCGGTGCCGCCGAGGTGGTGCCGGCGAACTCTGCGACGGACCGGGCCACGGCCTCGGCGACCTCGACGGGCATCGGTGAGCGCCGGTCGCGGTCGGGCAGGTAACAATAGGTGCACTTGAGGTTGCAGAAGCCGTCCGGCTGCGCGACGACCACCTTCGGACGGCGGGCGATGCGGCTCCGGTAGCGGTCCAGGGTCTGCATCGTGCGGACTCCTTCGCGAGTCAGATTGAGGGTGCCAGCGGCTCGGTGTCGGGAGTGGAGGCCGCGATTCGGGGCAGCGGGTCGCCCGTGAGCTGGTGGTCGGTCAGGGCGCCGAGCAGGCCGAGCACGACGAGGTGACGGTGATCCAGACCGTCTGCAGGGCGGTACTGATCGGATCGCGCGCCGAGCCTCGGTGCTGGCCCCCTCACGGTTTCCCACCGACTCGCAGGTCGGCATGGACGGTCTTGCCGAGAGGTCCAAGGGATACTCCCCAGCGGCCGTGGGTGAGCTTGTGGACGAGTTCGAGCCCGCGGCCGGACTCGTCGCCGCTGCCCGCGTTGATCCGCACCGGCAGGACGCGGCAGCCGTCCGTCACCAGGATCCGCACCGAGGCGGCCGTCGTCCGGATGATCTGGAGCGTCATCGCCGTGTGGCAGCCGGTCTTCGCGGAGTTCGCGACCATCTCCGACGCCACGAGCACGGCGTCGTCGACCAGGTCGTCCAGACTCCACTCGGCCAACATCGTCCGAACCAGCGCTCGGGCCTGCGACGCCGCCTCCGGCCGGTAGGGAAGGTCGATGCTCGTCCCGGAGGTCGGTTCCTGTTCCTCAAGCGCGCTGATCGTGCCGGTCACGATGGCACACCTGGGTTGAGCCATGCGGTGGCCGGGGCTCGCCTGGGAAGACCAGAGGGGAACGGCATCGCGGGCTCCAGGGGTGAGGGCAGGGATGTGTCGGTGCCACTTCCGCGGGGGTTCCGGCGGCGGCCGCACACCCAGTAAACGACTGCCAACGCCTCGGTGGTGAGGCAAAGTTCGGTGCGGCCTGGCCCGACACCAACCGGAAAACTTGACGGTCCCATTACCCAAAGCCCTGCACAGCAGGTGACAACGCGGCTACGTTGACCGCATGGTGGCAAACGTCGCTCTCCGCCGCAGGATGGCCGAACGCCGCATGACCAAGGCCGAGTTAGCGCGCGAAGTGAATGCCGAGATCAGGACCCTGACTGGGAAGCCGGGCACCGTATCAGAGCGCACGGTCCACAACTGGCTCACCGGCGTGACCCGGTGGCCACCGGGAAAGATCCGCGTCGCACTGGGTGCAGTATTCGACTGCATGCCCGAACAGCTCGGCTTCGCCCCCACGGGCCGGGCCCGCACCACACCGGAGGCAGACGTGAGGCGACGCGACTTCATAGCGGCCGCCGGCAGCACTGCCGTGGCCACCCTCACCGGCACGGCTGCCGCCCCTGCACCGCGCCGCATCGGCGCCGCTGACATCCAGCTGCTGGAGGCCCGCTTCGCCGAGGTCATCGCCAGCGACCACAGGCACGGCGGCCGGGTCAGCATCGAGGCCAAGGCTGTCGCCCTCGCGGACGAGGCACTCGCCCTCCAGGAACACGGCACCGCAAGCCAGCGGATCCGGTCGTCCCTGTACGCCTGCGCGGCCTCCTTCATGTCGAGCGCGATGTGGGCGGCCATCGACGGCCGCCGATTCGACGCCGCTCTCCAGCATCACCAGAAGGCGGCCTCTATCGCGGCGATGTCCGGCGACTCCGCCATCCAGTTCCGCATCTGGTCGCACGCCGGGAGCCTCTACCGCCACCTCGGCCGCCCCGGCGACGCGCTCGCCGCCAACGACGTCGCCCGCGGCCTGCCGATCGCCCGCCGCGACCCGCTGTTCGCTTCCCTCGGCCACGCCCGGCACGCTGCCATCCACGGCCTCAGTGGCGACACCAACGCCGTCCGACGCTCCCTCGGCCATGCGCAGGACGCCCTCGACCGCGCCGATGCCGCAGCGTCCCGACCCGTGTGGATCACCGCGTTCTACGACCAGGCCGAACTCGACTCCCTCGCCCTCGCCGCTCACCTGGCCGCCGGCAACTGGGAAGACGCGGAAGCCCACGCTCACCGCAGCATGGCGCTTCGCCGTGGTGCGATGCAGCGCTCCCATGCGATCACCAGCGTCCGCCTCGCCCACGCCCAACTCGGCCAGGGCGACTTCGAACCCGCTGTCGCCACCGCGATGTCGGTGCCGGCCGCGGTCTCCACCCACCCTCGCGTCACCGGCATGCTGGCCTCGTTCGGCACCAAGCTGACCGCCCAAGCGGCCGACAGTGGCCCGGCGCTGACCTGGACAGAGTACGCCCACGACACCTGGAGGACCACCGCGTGACCGTCGAACTCCGCCACTACACCGATCTCACTCCCGATGCCCGCCAGGACCTCCTGGACGTCTACGCGGACGTCCGCGCCCCGCTGCTGCACCTGGCGAACTACCGCGTCGAGGCATTCGCCGAACGCCTCGACCGGCACGCGACCGAGCCCGGCTTCGAAGCCGTCATCGCGTACGACGGCACGGCGGCCATCGGGTACGCCTACGGGAACACGCTGACGGCCGACGACCGGTACTGGAAGCGCATGACTGAGCCGCTGCCCCATGGTTTCACCGAGGTCAGCACACTGGTGATCAAGGAGATCGGCCTTCGAACCCCATGGCGGGGCACGGGCATTGCACGGCGCATCCACGACGACCTCCTGGCTGGCCGCACAGAGGAGCGCGTCACCCTGATGGTCAACCCGCTCGCCGGAGACGGCAAGGTTCAGGCCCTGTACGAGTCGTGGGGATACGAGGCCATCAACAGCCAGCAGCCCTCGCCCGAGTCGCCCCTCCTCACGGCCATGCTCCGGGCGCGGAGCTGACAGGAGGACGAGCAAAGTCCTCTTACCGATCGGTGCAGCCCTACGAGAAGTCGGCCGCCTTGATGAGTCGATACCCAAACGGACGCGGGCTTCCGGGTCGTACCGCTCGACGAGCAGACCGTCCGCGCCCTCAGTGTCCACCGCGTCCGCCAGCAGACGGAGGCAGACAAGTGGGGACCGGCCTGGAAGGACACCGGCCGGGTATTCACCGCCGAGGACGGCGGCTGGCTGCACCCGGGCAAGGTCACCGACATGTTCGAGCGGCTCGTGGCCCTCTCCGGCCTTCCGCCGATCCGCCTGCACGACCTCCGACACGTCGCGGCGACGCTTCTCCTTGCGGCCGGCGCCGATCTCAAGGTGCTCCAGGAGCTGCTTGGCCACTCCTCCATCACCATCACGGCGGACATCTACGCCAGCGTCCTGCCCGAGCTGGCCTTCGCCCAGGCCGAGGCCGCCGCCGCGCTCGTCCCCCGGGCGAGGTCGCCGAAGGACGCCCAGTCCGCCGCCTGACCAGGCACTGACCTGCCGTCCGCTCACGCATCGCTCACGCAGACGGCCCGCAAACGCAGCAGCACCCCGACTACTCCAATTAGCCGGGGTGCTGCGCTGCAGGTCAGAGGGGGTGTAGCCCTCTCATCACACGTGGGCCGCCAGGGGCTCGAACCCTGAACCTACGGATTAAAAGTCCGCAGCTCTGCCAATTGAGCTAGCGGCCCGTGGCCCGGCCGGGATGGTGGCGGGCCGCCGTGATCCTACCCGGTGGGGTCGGGCTCACGCGTGGCTGTCCGGTGGGTGGTTCGTGCGGTGGGCGGTCGGTGGGCGGTCGGTCCAGTGGGCGGCGCGGACACGGCGGAGCCAGGCCTCGGCGGGGCGGTCGTCGGGGTGGTCGGGGAGGACGCCGGGGTGGTCGAGACGCTCGGTGGCGGCGGCGAGCAGGCCCTCGGCGCGGGCGGGGTCGTCGGCGATGCGCTCGCCGAGGTCGCGGACCCGCTCCGGGTCGGGCAGCCGGACCAGGTTGTGGCCGGCCTCGTGCAGGTGGACGGCCTGTTCGAGCAGCCGGACCAGGTGGCGGGCGTGCTTGGCGGCGCGGGCACGGGTGGCCGGATCGGCGGTGTCCCGGGTCCGCAGCTTGCGGAACTGCTGGGTGGCGTAGCCGAGGTAGGCGGTGCGCACGGCCCGGGCGCTCATGAAGGAGCGGCGGATCGCGATCAGCTCCTCGCCGAGCGGGGTGCGCACCTCGTAGAGGTCGTCGGGCAGCCAGACCAGTTCGGAGGCGGTCGGGTTGCAGCGCAGGGCCAGCCGGCACCACTTGGCGGCCTCGTGCAGGGTGCGGTCCGGGGCGGTGGTGACCTGGGACTCGACCGGGAGCCGCAGGCCGTGGAAGTCCTCGGTCGGGGCGGCGAACAGGCCGAGCCGGTCGAGGTCGGAGCCGGCGTGCGCCAGCCCGTAGGCGGTGGAGCCGACGATGCCGGAGAGCAGCACGGTGCCGGGGGTCGGCGCGGTGCCGGGCGGGGTGGACATGGCGGGGCTCCTCTCGTCGGACGGTCCGTCAGCAGGTCCGTCAGCCGGTCCGTCAGCCGGTCCGGAGGAGTGAGTCTGCCGGGCGGGGCCGCGCCGGGCGAGCGAATTCCCGGGGCCCCGACCCGGGACGCGGCGGGCGGGTAGGGTACGGAGCATGTCGACAACGAACGGTTCCGAGCAGCCCGACGTCGTTCTGATCACCGGTGCCGGGCGCGGCATCGGTGCCGCCACCGCACTGCTGGCCGGGCGGCGCGGCTACCGGGTGTGCGTCAACTACCGGGCGGACGAGGCCGCCGCCGCCTCGGTGGTGGACGCGATCCGGGCCGACGGCGGCACCGCGCTCGCCGTCCGGGCGGACGTCACCCGCAGCGCCGAGGTGGCCCGGCTGTTCGACACCGTCGACGCCGAACTCGGCCCGCTCACCGCCCTGGTGAACAACGCCGGCACGCTGGAACGGCAGGGCCGGCTGGAGGACATCGACGAGGAGCGGCTGAACCGGATCTGGGCCGCCAACATCACCGGCCCGTTCCTGTGCGCCGCGCAGGCCGTCCGCCGGATGTCCACCCGGCACGGCGGGCGCGGCGGTGCCATCGTCAACGTCTCCTCGGCGGCCTCGCGGCTCGGCTCGCCCAACGAGTACGTGGACTACGCGGCGGCGAAGGGGGCCGTCGACTCGATGACCCGCGGGCTGGCCCTGGAGGTCGCGGCCGAGGGCATCCGGGTCAACGCCGTGCGTCCGGGCCTGATCCACACCGACATCCACGCCCTCGGCGGCGAGCCCGGCCGGGTCGACCGGGTCGCACCCAATCTGCCGATGCGCCGCGGCGGGCGGCCCGAGGAGGTCGCGGAGGCGATCCTCTTCCTGCTGTCGCCGGCCTCCTCGTACTCCACCGGCGCGTTCCTGGACGTCTCCGGCGGCCGCTGAGCACCACGGGGAACAGGGCCCCCGGCGAAGATCGAAAGGGCCGGTCTCTTCCTTCCCCTGGCCCGGTCCGCGACCGTACGGTGGTGGCCATGACCGACGACGTGCAGTCCGCCTTCATCGACATCCCCGGCGTGCGCAACTTCCGTGACGCCGGGGGCGTCGGTGCCCTCCGCCGGGGCGTGCTGTTCCGCTCCGGCTCCTTCCACACCCTCACGCCCGAGGGCGCCCTGCGGCTCAAGGCCCTCGGCCTGCGCACCGTCATAGACCTGCGCAGCCGGCACGAACTGGACGCCTTCCCGGACCTGCGGCACGACCTCGACCACGAGGTGCTGCACCTGCCCACCCTGCCCGCCAAGCCGGAGGAGTCCGCGCGCCCCTGGCCGGAGGACCAGGTCGACCTCTACCCGTTCATGGCCTCCACCGCCGGCCCGTCGCTGGTCGCCGCGATCCGCCGGCTCGGCGCCCCCGGCACCCTGTCGGCCGTCGTCCACTGCGCCGTCGGCAAGGACCGCACCGGCCTCACCATCGCCGTCGTCCAGTCCCTGCTGGGCGCCTCCGAGGCCGACATCACCGCCGACTACCTGCTCTCCAACACCGGCCTGGGCCTGCTCGACGGCCCCACCCCGTACCTCGACGAGACCGGCGCCGAGCGGCTCTCCCGCCCGGTCTCGGCGGAGCTGCTCGTCTCCTCCTTCGCCTGGATCCACGACGAGCACGGCTCCGTCCCCGCCTACCTGCACGCCCACGGCGCCACCGAGGCCGACCTCGACGCCCTCCGCACCAACCTGTCGGCGTAGCGCGGGATCCGGGCGCGGGTGAAGCGATGAAGCGGGGGGAACTGCTCGACGTCCTGGGCCGGCTCCGGCAGGCGAACACCGGCGGGGTCCGGGCCCCGCACAAGCCGCTGCTGCTGCTCTGGCTGCTCGGCCGGCACGCCCGGCTGGGCAGCAGCCTGGTCGGCTACGCGGAGGCCGAGGAACCGGTCAGCCGGCTGATCAACGACTTCGGGCCGGCCGTCGGCCGCGTGACGGCCGTGCAGCGGGCGGCGATGCCGTTCGTCCACCTGGAGCGGAGCCTCTGGTCGCTCCGCGACGCCACCGGGCGCGAACTCGACGCCAGGGACGTCCGGGAGAGCGGCGCGGCGCTGCGCGGGGTGGGCGCGGTGGGGCGGCTGCGGCCCGAGGTCGAGCGGCTGCTCACCGAGGACCCGTCGGCCGGGCCGATCGCCGTCCGGCTGCTGCTCGACCGGCACTTCACGCCCACCCTGGAGGCGGCGATCTGCGAGCAGGCGGATGTCGAGCTGCCGGACCTGGGCATCGCCGACCTGGGCGGCGGCGACCTCAGCGGCGGCGACCTCAGCGGCGGCGATCCGGACGCCGGTGCCGCCCCCGACCCGGTGTTCCGGCTGGTCCGACGGCGGGTGCGGGCCGCCGGGTTCGCCGCCGACGTGCTGCGGGCGTTCGACCACGCCTGCGCGTTCTGCGGGTACGACGGCCGGCTCGGCCGCCACCCGGTCGGCGTCGAGGCCGCGCACATCCGGTGGCACAGCCAGGGCGGCCCGGACGTCCTGGCCAACGCCTTCGCGCTCTGCTCGCTGCACCACGCGCTGTTCGACTTCGGCGTGCTCGGGGTGACCGAGGACCGCACCGTCCGGATCTCCCCGCACTTCCGGACCGACTCGCCCGCCGGCGAGGCGGTGCGGGCCCTGCACGACCGACCGGTGCCGCACCCGCACGGCCGACCGGCCGCACCGCGCGCCCACGACTTCCTGCGCTGGCACGACCGGTCGGTCTTCAAGCACGACGGGTACCGGCTGGACTGACCGGTCGGCCCGGGTCAGGGCCGCCGCTCCAGGCGCCACCACTGGGTCGGGGAGTCGACGTCCTCCCACTGGTGGACGGGGGCGGTGGGGTCGTCGGTCGGGGCGGTGAGGGGCTTGCCGCTGATGAAGCTGGTGAGGGTGCAGGTGCCGGGGTCGTCGACGTGGTGCTCGACCAGCCACTCCTGGGCACCGAAGGCGTTGGCGGACCACTGCTGGACCGGGACGCCGTCGTCGGTCGCGGCGCCGGTGACGTCCAGCCGCTTGCCGCCGGCGACGTTCTCGACGTGGAACAGCGCGCCGCCCGGGTGGACGGCGGTCAGCCGCCAGAGCTGGGCGTCCGAGCCGTCCTCGGCGGCGAGCAGCACCTTCACGCCGCTGCGCCGGCTGCCGCCGGGGACCTCCAGCAGCAGGCCGGTGGCGACGTTCCGGATCCGGTAGAGGCCGTCGGTGATCTCGTGCTCGGTCACCGGGCGAGTCTCTCACCCGGTACTGACAGCCCCTATGCTGCGGCGAATGGTGTTCGACCCTCACTCCGCGCAGGACAGCCGCCCCGGCGGGCCGTCGGGCCGTCAGCAGACCGCACTCGAACGGGCGGTGGGCGCCCTGGAGGCGGCCGTGGCCGGCCTGGCGGACGGCCCCGACGGGGGTGAGCGCTTCGATGCGGCGCTGCGCCGGGCGGGCGGACTGCTCGGGCCCGCCGGGGCGGCGGAGTCGGCGGCGGTCGGGCCCCGGCTGGCGGCGCTGCTCACGGACACCCCGGCGTTCCCCCGCGCGCACCTGGCGATGATGGTCGGCGCCTGCGTGGAGCGCGGCGCCGACCCGGCGGCCTGCGCCGACCGGGTGCTCGCCGGGCTGCGCGAGGCGCTGACCGGGGCGCTGCTGCTGATCGACCGGTGGGCCGACGGCGACGCGGAGGACCTGCCGGACCCCGACCGGGACGACCCGGGCCGGGCCCACGCCCGGCTCCTCGGGGACGGGCGGACGGACGGGCACACGGACGGGCGAACGGACGGGCACGGGCACGGGCGGATGGCCGGGTGGCACGCCCACCGGGCCGTGGCCGGCTGGTGGACCCTCGAGCTGTGGCAGCGGGCCGCGTTCGCGCTCTGCACGCACGCCGCCGTGCGCCGGGCGGCCCGGGCCGACGGCGTGACCGACGTGCTCGCCGAACTGATCGACCGGTACCGCGAGCGGTCCGAGCGGCACGACCTCAAGGGCCTGCGGTACCTGGCCGCCGCCCTCGACGACGAACCGCTCCTGGTGCTGCACCGCCCGAGCGGCACCGGCTACCTGCTGCGGATGGACGGCCTGACCGACAACTTCCAGTTGCACACGCTGCTCGCCGAGGCGCTGATCGGCGGCGGTCACCTGCCCGGCAGCCGCCCCGACCCGGAGGTGGTCGCGCTCAGCCGCACCCGGTGGCTGGACGGGCGCCGGTTCATCGCGACGGGCGCGTTCAACCTGGTGGCGCCGGACGGCGGTTGGATCTGGAACGAGGGCATGCCGGAGGACATCCCGGTGGTGGACGGCGTGCGGACCCTTGTCCTGGACCCGCAGCCGTACGAGCGGAGCTGGGCGGCCGGGCGGTTCGTCGAGCAGGTGCCCGGCGACCTGCGGCTGGAGCGGGTCCTGGCGCCGGAGGAGGCCGCGGCCCGGCTGGCGGCCGTCGCGCCCGCACTGCCCTTCGAACGGGCGGTGCGGTAGCGCGGGGGCGGCGGGGCCGGGGGCCGGGGCGGGCCGGCGCGGGCGGCGGGTTATCGTCGGAAGCCCCGGGGAAGCCCGGGGAAGCCCGAGAACCCGCCGCGGATCCGCACCGGATCCGCCGAGGAGTGGAGTCGACGATGGCGAGGATCCCGAACGCGCTCGCGAGCACCGCACCGGCCGCGCTGACCGCGGCGAGCGGTCTGCTCGGCGGCTACGGCGTCGCCCGGTGGACCGGGAAGCGACAGCTCGGCGGTGCCGTGCTGGCCGTGGCCGGCGCGGGTGCCGCCGCGCAGTGGCACCGGCGCTCGGGAGCGCCCGCCGCGGCGGCGCTGACCGGGCTGTACGTGGCGGCCTTCGGCGGCTCGCACCCGCTGGCGAAGAAGATGGGCGCCTGGCCGTCCGTCTTCGCCGTCACCGGGGTGGTGACGGCCGCCTCGGTGGTCACTTCGGCCCTGGTGACCCGAAAGCACCGGTGACCCGAAAGCACCGGTGATCCGAAGGGCCCGGTGACCCGCGAGCGCCCGGGACGTCAACCGCCGAACCGCTGCTCGAAGGCGGCCCGGTTCGGCGAGACCGGCGTCCGGTCCCAGACCGCGAAGACCACCCGGTCGAAGGCCGCGCCGTAGCGGGCCAGCGCGTGCTCGAAGGCCTCCGCGACCTCGGCCGGGTCGTTGCGGAACACCCCGCAGCCCCACGCCCCGAGCACCAGCGCGCGCACCTCGTGCCGGGCCGCCGCCGCGAGCACCCGCTCGGCCCGCTCGGCGAGCACGCCCCGCACGTCCACGCCGCCCGGGGTCCGCAGCGCCAGTTGGCCGGCGTTCGGCGCCGGCGAGGTCAGGAACGTGACGCCGTACGGGTGCGCCAGCAGCCCGCCGTCCTCGCCCCGGACCACCGGCACGTCGGGCGAGACGATCACCCGGTGGCTGTACCGGAGGTCGGTCGAGGCCCGGTGCGCCTCGTAGTAGTCCGGCGCCTCCCGCAGGCAGGTGTACAGCAGGGCGCTGCGGCAGAGGTCCTCCTCCTGGGCGCGGGCGCCGCGCAGGTAGCCGCCGCCGGGGTTCCGCGCGGAGGCGAAGTTGAGCACCCCGACCGGGCCGGCGCCCGCCTCGACCAGCCGGTGGGCCGCCTGGACGCTGCCCTCGGCCGTCACCTCGACGGCGGACGCCGCCACCGGACCGGGGCCGCCCGCCGCGACCAGGGCGTCCAGCCCGGCCGGGTCGTACGACACCGTGCCGGCCCGCGCCGCCGCCAACTGCTCCGTCAACTCGACGAGTTCGCCCCCGCTCGCACGGTAGCTCCCCCGCTCGGCGATGCCCTCGTTCACCACCGCCACCTGCGTTCTGCTGCTCATGCCGCCGACGGTAGGCCAGGGCGGGCACACCGCGCCACTGGTTATTCTCGGCCACAGAACAACCGGAAGGGGCGGGCGGGGCGGGCTGGCGAACAGCGGGGCGCGAACGGCGACGGGCCCGCCCCACCGAAGTGGAGCGGGCCCGTCGCGGGTGCGTCAGGGGCGACCCGACGTCAGGTACTGCGCGGCGTCAGTTCTTCCAGCGCGGCTTGCGGTCGTCGCGGTTGAAGCCGGAGTTGAAGCCACCGGAGCGGCCACCGCGGTCGTCACGGTCCCGGTTGAAGCCACCGGACTGCGGACGGCCGCCGGAGCGGTGGTCGTCACGGCGGGCGAACGGACGGTTGTTGCTGCCGCCACGCTCGTCGCGGTCGCGGTTGAACGAGCGGTCGCGGTCACCGAAGGAACGGGCCGGACGGTCGCCGAAGGAACGGCCGCCGCGGTCGTCGCGGTCGCGGTTGAACGAGCGGTCACGGTCACCGAACGAACGGCCACCACGCTCGTCGCGGTCACCACGGTTGAAGCCACGGTCACGGTCGCCGAAGGAACGGCCACCACGGTCGTCGCGGTCGCGGTTGAACGAGCGGTCACGGTCACCGAACGAACGGCCACCACGCTCGTCGCGGTCACCACGGTTGAAGCCACGGTCACGGTC
>NZ_JBEXJT010000018.1:106136-138337 GCF_040609255.1 Kitasatospora sp. NPDC004723
AGCCGAAGGAACGGCCACCACGGTCGTCGCGGTCGCGGTTGAACGAGCGGTCACGGTCACCGAACGAACGGCCACCACGCTCGCGGTCGCCGAAGGAACGGCCACCACGCTCGTCACGGTCCCGGCCGAAGGAACGGCCACCGCGGTCGTCGCGGTCACGGTTGAACGACGGACGCTCGGTGCGCGCCTCGCGGTACGACGGCGCGCGCTCCTCGGCCACCGCGGCGGCCGGCTCGGCCGCGGCCGGGGCGGCGGTCTCGTCGGCGGCGGTCGCGCCCTCGGTCTCGGCCTCGGCGGCCGGGGTCTCGTCCTCGATGCCCAGCTCGGCCCGCTCGCGCGCGGCCCGCGCCGACAGGCGGTCGGCCTCGTCGCGCAGCTCGGCGGCGCGGCGCTGCGCGCGCTCCAGCTGGCGGGTCATGTCGGCGACCTCGCGCTCGGCGGCACCGGCGATGTTGGCCGCGCTCTCCGCCTGGACCTCGACCAGCGAGCGGGCGCCGGTGATCCGGGCCACCTCGGCGTCGAAGGCGTGGTCGAGGATGTGACGGCCGGCGTCGACGCCCGCGTCCTCCATCAGGCGGAAGACGCCGCGGCGCTGGTGCGGCAGCACCAGGGTGACGACGGTGCCGGAGCGGCCGGCGCGGGCAGTGCGGCCGGAGCGGTGCAGGTAGTCCTTGTGGTCGCCGGCCGGGTCGACGTTGAGCACCAGGTCGATGCCGTCGACGTGGATGCCGCGCGCGGCGACGTCGGTGGCGACGACGACGTTGACGTAGCCGTCCTTGAAGTCGCCGAGCACCCGGGTGCGGGCGCCCTGGGTCATGCCGCCGTGCAGCGCGTCGGCCTTCACACCGGCCTCGACCAGCTGCTCGGCGACGCGGTCGGCGCCCATCTGGGTGCGGACGAAGATGATCGTGCGGCCCTTGCGGGCGGCGATCGCGTTGGTGATCGGCGCCTTGTCCTTGGGCTTCACCACGAGGATGTGGTGGGTCATGGTGGTGACGGCGCCGGCCGACGGGTCGACCTCGTGGGTGACCGGGCTGTTCAGGTAGCGCTTCACCAGGGTGTCGATCTCGTTCTCCAGGGTGGCGGAGAACAGCAGGCGCTGGCCGCCGGCCGGCACCTGGTCGAGGATCTCGGTGACCTCGGGCAGGAAGCCCATGTCGGCCATCTGGTCGGCCTCGTCGAGGACGGCGACCTGGACGTCGTCGAGCTTGGCCGAGCCGCGGTTGATCAGGTCGCGCAGGCGGCCCGGGGTGGCGACCAGGACGTCGACACCGCGCTCCAGCGCGTAGATCTGGTTCGACATCGAGGTGCCGCCGCAGACGACCTTGAGGCGCAGGCCGAGCACCGAGCCGAACGGCTCCAGGGCGTCGGCGACCTGCATGGCCAGCTCGCGGGTCGGGACGAGGATCAGGCCGCGCGGGTGCTTGGCGCGGGTGCGCTCGCCGTCGGAGAGGCGGGTCAGCAGCGGCAGGCCGAAGCTGAGGGTCTTGCCGGAGCCGGTGCGGCCGCGGCCCAGCACGTCCTTGCCGGCCAGGGCGTCCGGGATGGTCGCGGCCTGGATCGGGAACGGGGTGGTGACGCCGCGCTTGGCGAGGGCGCGGACGATCTCGTCCGGCAGGCCCAGGTCGCCGAAGGTGATGGTCGGCTCGGCGTCGTCGGCCTCGTCGGCCTCGACAGCCTCGTCGGCGGCAGCGTCGCTGTCGGCAGCGTCGGTGTCGGTGTCGGTGTCCTCGACGGCGTCGACGGCGGCGATCAGCTCGGCGTCGGCCTCGGCGGGGGCGGTGGTGGCATCGGCGGCGGACTCGCTCGCGGGCATGGCGAAGCGGGCGTCGTCAACGAGAGACATGCAAAACCTTCCGGAAGTGGCACGCGCCAAAGTCCGGGGTTCTGTTTCACAACCGCCTCTATGCGGTCAGCCACGGATCGCCGGAACGCGCCAAGGGCGCCAGATGCGAATAGGGCGCCAGTCAAATGGATCAAACGAACGATCTACCACCATAGAGGAGCCTGGGGATCGGAGGCAAATGCGCTGGCCAGGCTGTGGATCGGGGCTCAGTGGCCGCCCGGTGCACCGGAGCTGGTGGGCGCGGTGACGCTCGGGGCGGAGGTCGGCTCCGGGGCCGTGGTGGCGGTCGGGGCAGGAGGCGTGGTGTGGCCGGGCTCCGGGGAGGACGCGTGCCCGGTCGGGCTAGCCGCCGGGGCGGGCGCCGTCGAGCCGCCGGAACCGCCGGTTCCGCCGCCCGCGGTGCCCCCGGCCCCGCCGGAGGGGTGGCCGGTGCCGCCTGCCCCGCCGCTGCCCGCCGCTCCCCCGGCCGCTCCGCCCGTGCCGGTGCCGCCGGCGCCCGGACGGGGCGCGGGACTGGCGCTCGCGCCCCCTGCGGTGCCGGTCGCGCCGGGCGCGGCCTCACCGGGGGCCGCCGCCGGCACCGGCTCCACACCGGCGGGCGCGCCCATCGCACCGCCCCCGCCGTTGCCGCCGCCCGCACCCGCCGCACCGACCGCACCGCCGACCGACTCACCGGGCGCCGCGTTCATCCCCCCGGTGGGCGCGCTCTGGGCCTGCGCGCCCGCCGCACGCTCCGACCGCCCCGCCGCACCCCCCGGGTGTCCACCGCCGCTCGGCGAGGCCGACGGGGTCGCCCCCGGCCTGGTCGGCGTTCCGACCTGGCCGACCGGCACCACACCGCGCTTCTCCTCCGCACCCGGCCCGACCGACATGCAGCCGGTCAGCCCCAGCCCGGCCACCGCCAGCACCGCCGCGCCGCGCACCACGGCGCTCCGGACCACCGCCGTTTCCCGCTCCGTCACCGCACGCACCACCCGCACCGCACGCATCGCCGCCACCGAGTCCCTCTCCTGCACCCGCCCCGCCCGGACCGCCCACCCACCGCGCACGGCCACCCTTGCGGGTGTCCAACGCGCCGGCCGGGCTCCCGGACACGGGTGGGGCCCCGGAAGCACCCGGACGGGCCCCGGAACGCCGCGCTCAGCCCCAGAGCGCCGAGGCCAGCCCCGCCCCCGCGTACGCCGCCGCCAGGCCCGCCGCGACGCTGCCCGCCACATTGGCCAGCGCGTACCGCCCGGCCCCGCTCCCGGCCAGCCGCAGCGTCTCGTACGAGAAGGTCGAGTACGTGGTCAGCGCACCGCACAGCCCGGTCCCGAGCAGCAGCTGGACGTGCGAGGACGCGGCGCCGACCGCCACCGCCCCGGTCACCAGCCCGAGGACCAGACAGCCGGACACGTTCACCACGAAGGTCCCCCACGGGAACACCGAGTCGTGCCGGGACTGCACCGCCCGGTCGGTCAGGTACCGCAGCGGCGCGCCGACCATCGCGCCCGCCACCACCAGCAGCCAGTTCACGCCCCGCCCTCCCCCGTCGCCGGGCCCGACCCCGTCGCCGACCCGCCGGCCCGCCCGGCGTACCGGAGCACCTCGCACCGCTCCAGGGTCACCAGCCCCTCCACCGCCAGTTCCCCCAGCTCGGGCAGGAACGCCCGCACCCGCTCCTCGGTGTCCACGATCACCACCGCCACCGGCAGGTCCTCGCTCAGTGACAGCAGCCGCGCGGTGTGCACCATCGAGGACGCGCCGAACCCCTCGACCCCCCGGAACACGCTCGCCCCGGCCAGCCCGGCGGCCCGCGCCCGGTGCACGATCTCGCTGTACAGCGGGCGGTGGTGGCACCGGTCGTTCTCGCCGACCAGCACGGTCAGCCGCAGCGCCGGCCCGCCCAGCCGCGAATCCGCCGCACCGGCCGTGCCCGTCGCACCCGTCTCCCCGCTCACGCCCGCCTCCCGGCCCCGCGCAGCAGCAGACGGCGCGTCACCGCGGCCGCCGCCCAGACCGCCGCCATCGCCGCCACCAGGGTCAGCCCCAGGTACGCCAGGGCCGGTCCCGGCCGCCCCTCCTCCAGCAGCCGGCGGATGTCCACCGCGTACGTCGAGAAGGTGGTGAACCCGCCGAGCACGCCGGTGCCGAAGAACGGCCGCAGCAGCGGATGGGCCGGCCGGCCCTCGGTGACCACCACCAGGAAGACCCCGATCACGGCGCACCCCACCACGTTCACCAGCAGCGTCGTCCACGGGAACGCCGAGGGCCCGGTCGTCCACAGCAGCCCCGCGCCGTACCGGGCACTCGCGCCCAGCGCCCCGCCGACGGCCACCACGGCCACCGCCGGCCCCTGCCCGCGCAGCACCGGCGGCCGCCGTCGCACCGCACCGGCCGCCGCACCGTCCACCACCACGTCCTCCGAGGTCGCCACAGCCCCATGAAACACCGGCTCCGACCGCCTGGCACACCGTCATCGCAGACCCGACAATGAACCGGTGGAGATGACCCGGGAAGAGTTCGAGGTACTGGTCGCCGACGCGCTGGACCGGATCCCGCCGCAACTCGCCGCGATGATGGACAACGTCGCCGTCTTCGTCGAGGACGAGCCCGACCCCGCCGACCCGGAGCTGCTCGGCCTCTACGAGGGAACCCCGCTCACCGAGCGCGGCGAGTGGTACGCGGGCGTCCTGCCGGACCGGATCATCGTCTACCGCGGCCCGACCCTGCGCCTGTGCGACGACCGCGAGCGCGTCGTCGAGGAGGTCCGCACCACGGTCATCCACGAGGTCGCCCACCACTTCGGCTTCGACGACCACGAACTCGACGAGCTGGGCTGGTCCTGACCCCCGCCGCCCGCCCGGCCGAAACCCGTTTTGGCGTTCGGCCCGACATCCCATATGCTTCTCGACGTCCCCGAACGCTGGAAACAGCCGGACAGGCCGCAAGCCCTCATCGTCTAGTGGCCCAGGACGCCGCCCTTTCAAGGCGGTAGCACGGGTTCGAATCCCGTTGGGGGCACGCAGTACCGTAGTAAAGTGTTGTGCCGCAAGACCTGAAGTGGTTCGCCACTCCTAGGTCCCGTGGAGCAGTTGGTTAGCTCGCCACCCTGTCAAGGTGGAGGTCGCGGGTTCAAGTCCCGTCGGGATCGCTCGTCTCGCAAGAGACGGTGCAGTACGGCCAGGTAGCTCAGTTGGTACGAGCGTCCGCCTGAAAAGCGGAAGGTCGCCGGTTCGACCCCGGCCCTGGCCACAGGAGCCTGAAAAGGCACGATGCCCCCGAAGCAGTCCGCTTCGGGGGCATTTTTGTGCCGATTGAACAGATCTGGTCCACATGGTGATCAACCGCGGCGGACTCACCGAAGACCAGGTCGCCGAGCTGGGCAAGGGCTCTTCCTGCTGCTCGCGGCTCAGCGGGCGGTCGATCGCCAGGAACTCGTAGTACTCGCTGCGACCCTGGCGGGACCCCCGATCTCCGATGATGACGTCCGCCAAAGCCGAGGCAGGCATGCGCCCACAGTCAGCTGCCGCGTCGGCCGACCGGGACCGGCCCGTGCACGTCTCGGCTGAACCTGACGCGTAGAGGAACCCGGCCAACGGCAGACTCGCCGACTAGGCTGGAGCA
Organism: Kitasatospora sp. NPDC004723; assembly: GCF_040609255.1. Lineage (NCBI taxonomy): Bacteria > Bacillati > Actinomycetota > Actinomycetes > Kitasatosporales > Streptomycetaceae > Kitasatospora > Kitasatospora sp. NPDC004723. The sequence goes on from NZ_JBEXJT010000018.1 coordinate 111,589, forward strand.
CCGGCTGACTCACCCAGAAGGGCACCGCGCATGGACCCCGAGCACTTCGCGCTCCTTGAAGAGGCCCGCAGGAGCCTGCCGGACGGGTTCAAGGTCGAACTCTCCGGCGACACCATCGTCATGATGGTCAGCCCCTCGGGTATTCACCAACGGAATCTCTTGGTGGTGCGCCGCCAGTTCGACGCGCACGCCCCGGCAGGACTGCTGCCCAGCGAGAACACGGACCTCGTCTCGCCCAGTGTCGGCAAGAGCCGCAATCCCGACCTGACGTACCTGCCGGACGATGCACTCACGACCAGGGACAACCAGGTTCCTGCCGAGGTTGCTGCGATTGCCGTCGAACTGGTCTCACCGTCCAACCCGGAGAACGACTGGGTGGGGAAGGTACGGGACTACCCGCTCATGCGAATCCCTCTCTACCTCGTGATCGACGCAAGGGAGAAGGCGGTCACGCTCTTCAGCCGACCCGACGGCACGAAGTACCACCGCCGCGAGGACATCGTGTTCGGCGAGACCATCCCTATCCCGGAGCCGTTCGACTTCGAGCTGATCACGACCGGCCTGCTCCCCTACTGAGCACACCCAGCACATGCGAAGCGACGCCGGTCGACGCCAGCGCCGGCGCCGATCGGCCCGAACGACGGCGTCCGAAGGCGGCTTTCCACGGACAGCAGGGACCTCCCGAACCGGGGCAGGTCAACGCCCCGGTTCGGCCTGGGCGGCGGAAGGTCGCCGGTTCGACCCCGGCCCTGGCCACAGGAGCCTGAAAAGGCGGAACGGCCCCGGAGAGATTCTCTCCGGGGCCGTTCGCGTTGCAGGTCCTTCGCGTTCTGGGCCGTGTGGGTGTCCCGGGGCGGCGGGGGCCGCCCCGGGACGGGGGTGAGTCAGTCGGTGAGGCCGAAGCGGGCGTGGAGGCGGCGGAGGGGGGCGGGGGCCCACCAGTTGGCGGGGCCGGCCAGGCGCATCACGGCGGGCAGCAGGATCGCCCGGACGAGCACGGCGTCGACCAGGACGGCGAGGGCGAGGCCGACGCCGAGTTCCTTGAGGAAGACGACCGACCCGGTGGCGTAGACCGCGAAGGTCAGGGCCAGGATGCCCGCGGCGGCCGTGATCAGCGGGGCGCTGCGCTGGATGCCGGTCGCGACGGCGGTCTCGGTGTCCACGCCGCGGTCGTGCTCCTCCTTGATCCTGGAGACGATGAAGACCTCGTAGTCCATCGACAGCCCGTAGGCGATGCAGAACATCAGGATCGGGATGCTGGGCTCCATCGACCCGGCCGAGGTGAAGTCGAGCAGGCCGGCCAGGTGGCCGTCCTGGAAGCCCCAGACCAGGGCGCCGAACATCACGGTGAGGCTGAGCAGGTTGGAGACGGTGGCCTTGGCCGGGATCAGCAGGCTGCCGGTCATCAGGAAGAGCAGGATGAAGGTCGGCACCAGGATCAGTCCCGCCACCAGGGGCAGCGCGCCGAGCAGGCGGGAGCGGAAGTCGGTCATGTCGGCCGGGAAGCCGCCGACCTGCACCTGGTAGGGCGCGGCCTCGTCCCTGACCTTGCCGACCAGCCCGGGCATGTCCCCGGCCAGCGCGGCCTCCTCGGGGATCACGGTGAGCCAGACGCCGGAGCCGGTGGCGAAGCGCGCGGAGTCGGCGGTCGGCGGGGTGCGCAGCTTTCCGCCGGCGTAGGAGCCGGTGAAGGTGTCCACCTGGAAGACGCCGGGCAGGGTGGAGAGCTTCGCCGCGTAGGCCTCGGTCTGCCCGGTGCTCCCCTTCGGGTCGGCGACGCCGGTGGCGACGACCTGGAGGGCGTCGGTCTCGCGGGCCGGGAAGCCGTCGCGGACCTGCTGCTGCACCACCCGGCTGGTGGCGTCGGCCGGCAGCACCCGCTCGTCGGGCAGGCCGAACTTCACGCCGAGGAACGGCGCCCCGACGAGCAGCAGCAGGGCGACCACGGCGGTGCCCCAGACCAGCGGGCGGGCCATCACCCGGCGGGTGAGCCGGTACCAGCGGCCATCCTCGACCGGGCGGGCGGCTCCGGCGGCGCCCGGCCGCAGCACCCGGTGCCCGACGGCGGCGAGCGCGGCGGGCAGCAGGACGACGGCGCCGACGATCGCGGTGAGCACCACGAAGACGCCCGCGTACGCGAAGGACCGCAGGAAGGGGAACGGGAAGGCGAACAGGGCGAGCAGCGAGATGGCGACGGTGATGCCGCTGAAGATCACCGTGCGGCCGGCCCGCTCGACGGCGCGGACCACGGCGGTGTGCTTGTCGTGGCCGGCCGCGGACTCCTCGCGGAACCGGGAGATCATGAACAGGCTGTAGTCGATGCCCAGCCCCAGGCCCATCACCAGGGCCAGGTTGGCGGCGAAGGTGGAGACCTCGGTGAAGGCGGTGACCCCGCGCAGCAGCGTCAGCGTGCCGAGCACCGAGAAGAGGCCGACGCCGATGGTCAGCCCGGCGGCCGACCAGCGGCGGTAGACGGCGAGCAGGAGCAGCAGGACGATCGGCAGCACGATCGCCTCGGCGCCGAGGAAGTCCTTCCGGGCCTGGGCGCCCACCTGTCGGAAGACCTCGTCCTGGCCGCCGACCTCGACCTTGACGTCGGCGGTCTCGCGGGTGAACTTCGGCGAGAGGTCGGCGAGCCGCTCGCGGGACTCGGTGGCGGTGCCGTCCAGCCAGGCGGTGACCAGGGCCTTGCCGCGGTCGGTGGCGGCGAGCGCGGGGCTGTTGCCCTGCGCCCAGTAGGAGCCGGTGGTCCGGACGCCGGCCGAGGCGCCGAGCTCTTCGGCCAGCGCCCGGCCGGCGGCGGCGACGGCGGGGTCGTCGACGGTGCCGTGCTTGGCGGTGACCAGCAGGATCATGTTGGGGCTGCCGTGGCCGAACTCACGGTGCAGCAGCTGCTCCGCCCGGTTCGACTGCGAGCCGGGCGCCTCGAAGCGCGACAGCGAGAGCGCCTTCTGCGCGCCGGCGCCCAGCGCGGCGGCGACGACCAGCACGACGGTGCCGGCGATCAGCACCGCGCGCCGCCGGTCGACCAGCAGTCGGCCCAGCCTCCGCAGCAGCGGCACCCGCTGGTCGACCCCGGGTTCGAGGGTGAGCGTCATGACAACTGGTCTCCAGACATGAGGTGGGGGACGGTGCCGCCCCCGGCCGGCGTTCGGTTCAGCGCAACTGGTGCTTGGTCAGCCAGTCGGCGAGGGAGGCGTGGACCTGGGGGGCGTTGCGGGCCATGCCCATGTAGTGGCCGGCCCCGGGGATCTCGATCAGCTGGGTGTCGGTGGTGCCGGTGAACAGCGCGCGGTGCTCGGCGCCGCCCTGGACGCGGGCGTCCTTCTCCCCGTAGAGGAAGAGCACCGGCACCTTGATGTCCTTGAGGTGCCGCAGGTCGACCAGGACCGAGCCGAGCTGGGAGGCCATGTCGCCGCAGGGGTGGCGGTTCTGGTGCGGGGCGGAGAGGTCGACCACGCCGGGCTCGGTGTCGTGGAAGTTGCCGGCCTTGAACTCCTCGCTGCCGAGGTCGTAGTAGGCGTAGCCGCCGGGGCCGCCCGCGCCGTCCGCGGCCGAGCCGCCGCGCAGGCAGGTCTGCAGGGAGGAGAAGAAGCGCGCGTTGGCCTGCGGGGTGAGGCCGAGGTCGGTCCAGTCCATCAGGACCAGGCCGTCGACGTCCTGGAAGGAGTAGGCCTCGATCTGGGAGACCTGGCCGCCGTTGGACTGGCCGGCCAGGACGACCTTGTCGAACGGGACGGCGGCGCGGCCCTCCTGCTCGGTCCGGTAGCTGCCGGCCCGCAGCTGCTCCACGATCTGGTGGGCGATGTCGGCCTGGCCGCCGATGCAGCTGCCGAAACCGTCGGGCTTGTCGCTGCCGCCGTAGCCGATCCGGTCGATGGTGAGCGAGGCGTGGCCCTTCTTGGCCAGTTCCTCGGTGTGGTGGTAGCCGGGGGCGTCGAGGCGCCAGTACCACTCGCCGGCCGCGATGCCGTGCTCGTAGAGGGTGACGGCGCGCGGGCCCGCACCGCCGTCGAGGACCGCCTTGGGCGCGGTGAGGTGACCGGTGACCTGGTAGGTCTTGCCGTCCACCGGGCAGGCGGCCAGGGTGCGGTTGACGTTCTGGACGGTGAAGCGGACCGGGACGTCGACGACGGACTCGGCGGCCAGCCGGGCCTTGGTGTCGGCGGCGGCCTGTTCGGCGCCGGGGGCCGGGGCGGGGGCGGCCGGTCCGGTGGCGGCGGCGGTCGGGGTGCCGGGCTTCGGGGAGTCGTCGGCGCGGACCGCGACGGCGGCCACCGCGGGCGTCAGGGCGATCAGTGCGGCCGCGACGGTCAGCAGGGCGGTCTTCCTGGAACGGGGCACGGTCGCGGCCCTTTCGTCGAACGGGGTGGGAGCGGGGTCCGGGGGCAGGGTGGGAGCGGGGGACGGGGAGGGGGGCGTGGGAGGGGTCATGACGGCAGCCGCCCCTGCTCGCGGTACCAGCGCGCCTCGTCGGACAGGGTCTGCGCCAGCGGGCGGAAGGTGATGCCGAGTTCACGCTCCGCGCGGGCGGAGGAGAGCCGGGTGTGGGTGCCGTCGAGCAGCACCCGGACCCCTTCGCGGGTGGCCACCGGCGGCCGGCCGCGCAGCCTGGCGCCGTACTCCAGCGCGGTCGCGAAGCCGAGCGCCGCGGCGGCCGGGATCTGCCGGGGCGCGGTGGCGCCGGTGGCGGCGGCGATGCCGGTGACCAGGTCGTGCAGGCCGTACCAGGAGCCGGCGACGATGTAGCGGCGCAGCCCGGTGCCGTGGGTCAGCGCGCGGACGCAGGCGGCGGCGACGTCGCGGGCGTCCACCACGTGGTTGCCGGCCCGGGGGACGGCGCGCAGGTCTCCGTGGGCGACGGCGAGGAAGAGCCGGCCCGCCGAGGTGGGTCCGGCGTCGCCCGGTCCCCACATCCAGCCGGGCAGCACCAGCGGGACGGTGATCCCCTCGCGGGCGCAGAACTCGGTGACGGCCTGTTCGGCGCGGACCTTGCTGGCCCGGTAGCCGTTGCGCTGCCAGTCGGCGGGCGGCGGGGTGTCCTCGTCGGCGGGGAACCCGGTGGTGCCCCGGCCGATGGTGTTGATCGAGCTGGTGTGCACCACCCGGGGCACCCCGGCGTCGACCGCCTCGCGGAGCAGGGTGGTCACCGCGTCGACGTTCACGGCGTGCAGCCGGCCCAGGTCGGGCTGCGGCTGGTAGTACTCCCGGAAGTAGGCGGCGGTGTGGATGACGCCGCTCGCGCCGGGCAGGGCCGACCGGTAGCCGGCCGGGTCGGTGATGTCGCCGGCCAGGACGGTGAGCCGTTCGTCGGCGGGCAGCAGTCGCCCGGCCTTCTCCCGGTCGCGGACCAGGGCGGTCACCTCGTGGCCCGCGGCCAGCAGCTCGCGGACCACGGCGGTGCCGAGCAGTCCGGTGGCGCCGGTGACCACGACGCGGCCCGGCGGGGTGCGCTGGTCGGTCATCAGGACTCCTTCGCGGCGAGGACGGGCCCCGGACCGGGGTCGGGATCGGGGTCGTGCCGGCCGTCGGGGCCGGGACCGGAGTCCGGCCGGTCCGCACCGCCCGCGCCGCCCGCCGGGGCGGGCGACTCCTCGCGCAGCCCGAAGCGCTCCTGGAACCGCTTGAGCGGCGCCGGGGCCCACCAGGTGGCGTGGCCGCCGAGGGCCATCACGGCGGGGACGAGCAGGCAGCGCACCACGGTCGCGTCGACCAGCACGGCGAGCGCGACGCCGAGGCCGAGCATCTTGGTGTTGGTGATCCGGGAGGTCCCGATCGCCACCAGCACCACCGAGAGGATCAGCGCGGCGGCGGTGATCAGCCCGCCGGTGTGCCGGATGCCGTCGGCGACGGCCTTGCGCGGGTCGTGCCCGCGGCCGTACTCCTCCTTGACCCGGGAGAGCAGGAAGACCCCGTAGTCCATGGAGAGGCCGAAGGCGACGCAGAACATCAGCACCGGCAGGGTGGTCTCGACGGCGCCGGTCGGGGTGAAGCCGAGCAGGCCGGACAGGTGGCCGTCCTGGAACACCCAGACGACGACACCGAACATCGCGGTCAGGCTGAGCGCGTTCAGCAGCACCGCCTGGAGCGGGATCAGCAGGCTGCCGGTGAGCAGGAAGACCAGCAGCAGGGTGGCTCCGACGATCAGCGCGCCGGCCGGCAGCAGGCGCACCGCGATGGCGTGCTTGCTGTCGACCAGGGTGGCCGCCTGGCCGCCGACCACCGGCCGCAGGGCGGGGAAGTCGGCGCCGGCCCGGCGGATCTCGCCGACCAGGTCCTGGTTCGCCTGGGAGACGTCGCCCCCGCCGGCGGCGGGCACCACCGAGAGGTGGCCGAGGCCGTCGGCGGTACGGACGCTGTCGGCCGGACCGGACTCGCCGGAGGGGGCGCCGGAGCGGTAGTCGCCGAGCGGGGTGGAGACCTCGGTGACGCCGGGCAGCGCGGAGAGCTTGGCGGCGAACCGGCCGAGCTCCTCGCGGTCCGGGCTGCCGGCGCCGGTGGTCCCGGTGGCCCCGCTGTGCACCACCACGTCGATGACGCCGGTGGCGCTGGCGGTGAAGCCCTCCCGGATGGTCTGCTGGACCACCCGTGCCTCGGAGCCGGTGGGCAGCTGGCGGTCGTCGGCGGCGGCGAACTGGACGCGCAGGAAGGGCAGTCCGGCGACCAGCAGCAGGGCGGTGATGCCGAGCGCGAACAGCGGGGCGCGCCGCATCACCAGGGTGGCGGTGCGGTGCCAGCCCGCGCCGGGCTCCCGGCCGGAGCGCGCCGCGCCGCCGGGCAGCCGGATCTTGAGCGCGTCGATCCGGCCGCCGAGCAGGGTGAGCAGGGCGGGCAGCAGGACCAGCGCGGCGGCGGCGGCGATCAGCACCACCGAGATGCCGGCGTAGGCGAAGGAGCGCAGGAAGTAGAGCGGGAAGACCAGCATCGCGGAGAGCGAGACGGCGACGGTCAGCGCCGAGAACAGCACCGCGCGGCCGGCCGTGTCCAGGGTCGTGGCGACGGCCTCGCGGACCTCCAGCCCGCGTTCGCGTTCCTCGCGGAAGCGCCGGACGATGAGCAGCGCGTAGTCGATGGCGAGGCCCAGGCCGAGCGCGGTGGTGAGGTTCTGGGCGAAGACCGAGACCTCGGTGAAGCCGGTGATCACCCGCAGCGCCGCGTTGGTGCCGAGGATCGCGCAGATCCCGACGGCGAGCGGCAGCAGGGCGGCGATCAGGCCGCGGAAGACCAGCACCAGGATCAGCAGGGTGATCGGCAGCGCGATCAGCTCGGCCCGGACCAGGTCGTCGGCGATGGTGGACTGCATCTCCTCGCGGACCGCGACGGTGCCGCCGAGCCGGACGTCCAGCTGTTCCAGGCCCGCCGGGCTGCCCCGGTAGCGCGGGGCCAGCCGGTCGAAGACGTCCTTGGCGTGGTTCTCGTCGCCCTCGATGCGGGCGACGATCAGCGCCGTACCGCGGTCGGCGGAGCGCAGGCCCTCGACGCCGGTCTGCCAGTACGAGGTGACCCCGACGACGTCCGGTTCGAAGGCGAGCCGCTCGCCGAGGCGGGCACCGGCCCGGGCCGCCTCGGGGGCGTCCACCGAGCCGCCGGCCTTCGCGGAGACCTCCAGGACGAGGTTGGGCGAGCTGGCCGGGAAGGACTGCTCCAGCAGCACGGCGGCGCGCGCCGATTCGGAGCCCGGGTCGGAGGTGCCGCCGTTGTGCAGGCGGTCGGTGACGCCGGTGCCCACGACCAGCGCGTTGACCAGGAAGATCACCACGAAGAGGAGGGCGGACCAGGGCCGGGCGGTGACCGCCCGGCCGAGTCGCTTGAGCATCGGGAACCTCACGGAGCGGGGGTGGCGGAGCGCTGCCCGGTCGGCAGCGCGGAGAGCAGCTCGCCCACCCGGCCGGGCCGGTCCAGGGTCACGACCCGGGCCACCACCCCGTCCGGGCGCAGATGGCAGGCCAGGGCCGCCGCCCCGGCCTGCCCGCCCGGCAGCCGGCCGGCCGCGAGGTCGTGGCCGGACGGCCCCGCCGGTACGGGCACGGGCCCGTCCGGCGGCAGCAGCAGCAGGACGTCGGCGAGATCGCGCACGCCGCGCCGGGTCAGCTCGGTGGCGGCCTCCTCGGCCGCCGTCGCGGCCTCCTGCCCGGCTCCGGCGACCAGCACGGTGTGCCGTCCGGTCGCGAGGTAGCCGTGCAGGGAGGTGGCACCGGTCCCGCCCATCGGGCGGAGCGGGGCGTCACCGAGCCGTCGGCCGGGGGTCGGACCGCCCGGCGCGGGCGTGCGCCCGACGGCCGGACTGGCCGTCAGATCGAGGTCGAGCTGGGCGAGTTCCGGGACGATGCGGCGCTCCAGGGCGCCGCTGCGGGAGAGCGCGCCGAGCAGCAGGTCGCGCAGGGCGCGGGCCGGGCGCGGCTTGAGCAGCCAGAGCCTGGTCTGCCGTTCGGAGTTGCGCACCGCCCGGGCGGAGGTGGGACGGCGCTCCGGGTCGTAGCTGTCGAGCAGCGCCGGATCGCCGCCGCGCAGCACGGCCGCCAGCTTCCAGCCGAGGTCGAAGCCGTCCTGGACACCGGTGTTGAGGCCCTGGCCGCCGGCCGGGCTGTGGGCGTGCGCGGCGTCCCCGGCGAGGAACACCGGGCCCTGCCGGAACGTGGCGGCCACCTTGGTGTGCACCCGGAAGCGGCTGGTCCACCAGGTCTCCTCGACGGTCCAGCGGCCGCGGCCGCGGGCGTCCAGGAGCTGCTGGAGCTCGGCGTTGTCCGGCGGGCCGGTCCGGCTGCCCGGGGGCAGGTCGAAGAAGATCCGGTGGCCGCCCTCGGGCAGGGCGACCAGGACGAGCACGCCGTCCGGGCTCAGGTGGTACTGCGCCTCGGTGGGCGGCAGGTCGCCGGCGATCCGGCCGTCGCCGAGCACGAACTCCCGGTCGTAGCTGCTGCCCTCGTAGGGGATCCCGAGCGCCTCGCGGACGGTGCTGCGGACGCCGTCGGCCCCGATCAGCCAGGGGACGGCCACGGTCTCGACCGCGCCGCCGGCCGACTCCAGCCGGACCACCGCCCGATCGCCGGCCGCCTCGACCGAGGTGGCCCGGGTGGCCCACTCGACCCGGCCGCCGAGGCCGAGCAGCCGCTCGTAGAGCAGTTCCTCGGTGACCGGCTGGGGCACGCAGAGCGGCCCGGGGAAGCGGGTGCCGGTCAGCGTGCCGAAGGAGACGCCGGCCAGCCGGCGCCCGTTCGACCAGTACGAGGCGCCGGTGAGCGGCAGGGCCCGCTCGGCGACGGCGTCGGCCACGCCGAGGCGGTGCAGCGCCTCCAGGGCGCCGCTCCACATCACCAGGGCCTTGGGCTCGGCGGCGAAGCACTCCCGGCGGTCCACCAGGCGCACCGGCACCCCGTGCTGGAGCAGGGCGCAGGCCGCGGTCAGGCCGGTGGGGCCGGCCCCGACCACGAGGACCTGCGGCGCCGTCATCGGAGCGCCCCGTCGGCCGGGCGGCCGAGGTCCTCCGCCAGGGGGTGCCCGAGCCGGCTGGAGACCTCGCGCAGGGCCTGGGCGGTCAGCCGCTCGGAGACGTCGCGCACGGTCTGCGCGGTGTTCTCGAACAGCACCGTGTGGAAGCCCAGCCGCTGGGCGGCGTCGAGGTTCTCGGCCGTGTCGTCGATGAACAGACAGCGCCGGGCCGGGGCATCGAGCCGCTCCAGCAGCCGCAGGTACAGCTCCGGGTCCGGCTTGCGGACGCGCTCGGCCGAGGAGTCGACGACCACGTCGAACAGCTCCTCCACCGGGAGGGTGGCCTGCCAGCGGGGACGCCACTCCACCACGTTGTTGGTGAGCAGCGCGATCCGGTAGCCGCCGGACTTCAACTGCCGGGCGAAGTCCACGAGCTGGGCGTTGGCCCGACGGCCCTGGAACCACAGCTCACCGAACGGCCGGCCGCCCAGGGCGGCGGCGGAGCCGGGCGGCAGCTCGGCCAGCAGGCGCTCGGTGAACTCCTGCTCGGTGATCGCCGCGACCTCCAGCTCCGCCATCGGGCTGATCCCGTGGCGTGCGGTGGCGGCCGCGAAGGCGGTGCCGATGGCCTGCAGGTCCAGGCCGGTGCGCACGCCGAACTCGGTGAAGGTCTCGGCGAGCGGGTTGGTCAGCACGCCGCCGTAGTCGAGGACCACGGTGTCGATGCCGTCGGCCGACGGGACGAGGTGGTTCAGCTCCACTGGGTCACCTCGACGCCGAGGGTGGCGACGGTGTTGCCCTCCTGGGAGACGGTGATCGCGACCGGGACGGTCACGGCGCCGAGCGCGCCGTCGAAGCTGGCGTCGCCGACCTCGGCGACCGCCTTGGTCACCAGGTCCAGTTCGGCGAAGTCGGTGAAATCGGCCTTCGCCGCGGTGACCACCAGGCTCTCGGCGGGCAGGCCGTGCAGCTTGGCGACGGCAGCCACGGACAGCTGGCGGGCGGCCTCCAGCTGGAGGTTGCCGGGCACGTGGTCCAGCTTGTGGTCGAACAGGTGGGGGTGGTCGGTGTCCACCACCAGCAGCGCCGAGGCGGTGCCGGACTCGCTGACGGCGGGCTCGGTGAGCACGATGTTGGACGCGTCCCGCCGGCCGACCAGGGAGGGCGCGGAGCGCAGCAGCTGCGGGTGGCGCGGCGAACGCCCTTCCAGCTTCTTGCGGTTGCCGGCCCGCAGCATCTGGAAGGCCCGGTTGGTGACGAAGGTCAGCGCGCCGGAGCCGACGATGGCCTGCACGCCGTCCAGCCAGAAGACGCCGGTGAAGTCGAAGCCGAGCACCCGGCCGGCCGGGTTGCGCTTGGGGCGGACGGTGGTGGAGAGCACGGCGTGCGCCGGGCGCGGCCCGATCCGCAGGGCCTCCAGTCCGGAGATGGTGAGGTTCAGCGAGCTGAAGATGAAGGCGCGGTCCAGCGGCACGTCCAGGTAGCGGTGCGCGACCAGGACGCCGGACTGGCGCAGGACCTCGACCAGCAGCAGGAAGTCGTAGCTCCCGCCGCGCTCGCCGACGACGTGGGCGCGCGGCAGCTGGGCGGCGACCTCGAAGGTGTGCTCGTCGCTCTCCGGGTCCGGATCGCCGACCCGGGCCGAGTCGGTGACGAACACCTCGGCGATGGCGGCACGGTGCACCAGGTCGCGCGGCACGGTGGAGGCGAAGGTCAACTCGGTGGTGGGCGCGTGGTTCCGGGACTCCTCGGAGTCCGCCAGTCTCAGCAGCTCGGGTGTGGCGTTCATGCAGATCCCCCCGGTTGGCAACATCGGTTTCCCGGACAAACGGCTCGAAGGACGGCCCGACCGCGGAACGGCCTCGGTACGACGGGCCGGCCCCCTCACCGGCTACGGCCGGGGACCTCGCGGCTCCCGGCCTGCGGCAACTGTCCGGCGCCGCGCTGACCGTCCGCTGAAGGCGCCGGGAAGGACGCGGGAAGCGGCGGGAAGCGGGGGGAAGGGACCCGGGAGGGGGATCCGCCGGGAGGGCGGCGGCACACCGGCGTCGGTCATGTCCCTGCCCAGGATTGGCGGAGCCTACACAAACGATGCGGTAACGATCCGGGGCCCCTCCCACGGCCGGTGATAACGTCCGCGTGGGGGCGAGACGTCACAACGGCTTTGGGGGGAGCGTTGGCTGACGACGTGTGGTTCGAGGTTCTCGGACCGGTACGGGTCAGACGGGGACAATTCGCGGCGGACCTCGGACCGCCCCGGCAGCGGGCGGTGCTCGCGGTCCTGCTGCTCAACAGCGGGCGTCCGGTGCGCACCGAGCGGATCGTCCAGCTGGTCTGGGGCGCCGACGCCCCCGGGCGCAGCGTCAACCTGGTGCAGAAGTACGTCTCCGGCCTGCGCCGGGCGCTCGCCGGACTGGCCACCCTGGCCTGGACGGATGCCGGCTACGTGCTGGCCGCGCCCGGCACGGTGGACGTCGAGCGGTTCGAGGAACTGCTCGTCGACGGGCGGGCGCGGCGGACGAACGGCGACGCGGCCGGCGGCGCGGAGGCGTTCACCGAGGCGGTGGCGCTCTGGCGCGGGCCGCTCGCCCAGGGCGTGGACGGGCCGGGCATCGAGCCGCTGCGGCTGCGGCTGGCCGAGGCCAGGCTCGGCGCGCTGGAGGACCTCTTCGACCTGGAACTGGAGCTGGGCCGGTTGGCCGGCCGGATCCCGGAACTGCGCCGGCTGGCGGCCGAACACCCGCTGCGCGAGCGGTTCCAGGCCCAGCTGGTGCTGGCACTGGCCCAGTCCGGGCGGCAGGCGGAGTCGCTGGAGGTGTACGAGCGGGTCCGCCGGCTGCTCGCCGACGAGCACGGCCTCGACCCGGGGCCGCACCTGCGCGCCGCCCAGGAGCGGGTCCTGCGGCTGGCCCCAGCGGATCCGCCCGCGCCCGCCGAGGTCCGGGACCGGCCGCAGGTCCCGGTGCCGGTGCCGGTGCCGGTGCCGGTACCGACGGCCGGAGCGGTGGAACCAGCGCAGCCACCCGCCCCGCCGGCGCCCCGGACGATCGCCCCGGACGTTCCCCGGCCGGCCCAACTGCCGCTTGGCCCGCGGGGGTTCACCGGGCGCCGGGAGCACATCGACCGGCTCGCCGAGCTGCTGCGGCCCGCCGACGGCACGCTGTCGCTGGTCTGCCTGGAGGGCACCGCCGGGGTCGGCAAGACCGCGCTCGCCCTGCACGTCGCCCACCGGGCCGCGCCGCTGTTCGCCGACGGCCAGCTCTTCGCCGACCTGCACGGCCACGGCCGGGCCGCGCCGGCCGGCCCCGCCGAGGTCCTCGGCGGCTTCCTGCGGGCCCTCGGGGTGCCCGCCGAGCGGGTGCCGCAGGGCGTCAACGAGCGGATCGGCCTCTACCGCTCGCTGCTGGCCGGCCGCAGCGTCCTGGTGGTGCTGGACAACGCCCGGGACGCCGACCAGGTCCGGCCGCTGCTGCCCGGGGGCGGCGGCAGCACGGTGCTGGTCACCAGCCGCCGCCGGCTGGTGAGCCTGACCGTCCGGGAGGGCGCGCACCGCCTCGTCGTCCCGGTGCTGCCGGCCGCCGAGGCGCACCGCCTGGTGACCGCGCTGCTCCAGCCCGGGCAGGACGACGACACGGCCGCCGTGGACGAGATCGTCCGGCTCTGCGCCGGACTGCCGCTGGCGCTGCGGATCGTCGCCGCCAACGCGGCCTACCGCTCCGACGTGCCGCTCGGCCGGATCGCCCGGGAGCTCACCGTCGACCGGGTGGCCGCGCTCTCCGCGCCGGACGAGGCGCAGACCGCGCTGGCCGGCTCGCTCGGCCTCTCCTACGACCTGCTGCGCACCAACGTCCGCACCTTCTTCTGCCTGCTCGGGCTCGTCCCCGGGCCGGACTTCACCGTGAACGCCGCCGCCACGATGGCCGGTTCGCCGCCGGCCACGGCCGAGCGGCAGCTGCGCGAGCTGGAGGTCGCCAACCTGCTGGAGCGGGTGGAGGACCGCTACCGGTTCCCGCACGAGCTGCTGCAGCTCTTCGCCCACGAGCGCGCCCACCAGCGGCTGACGGCCGGTGAACGGACCACCGCGCTCGGCCGGTTGTTCGGCTGGTACGTGGCGACCGCCGCCGCGGCGGGCAGCGGCGGCCCCGCCCCGCGCCGCAGCGTCGACCAGGCGGGCGTGGTCACCCCCGAGACGGGGTGCGCCGCCCGGGAGGGCGACGGGGACCTGTCCGCGGAGTTCGCCAACCTGACCGCCGCCGTCCGGTACGCCGCCGAGCACGGGCCGCTCCCGGTCGCCTGGCAGCTCGCCGACGCGCTGCGGCCGTTCTGCAAGCAGCACGCCCGGCTCACCCAGTGGTCCCGGCTGGCCGAATCCGGTCTGGCCGCCGCCCGGCAGGCCGGGGACCGCAGGGCCGAGGCGGTCATGCTGATCAACCTCAGCGACGCCAACCACAACTCCGGCCGGATCACGGCCGGTGAGGACTACGCCCGGCAGGCCCTGGCGCTCGCCCGTGAACTGGGCCGGCCGCAGATCGCGGCGGCGGCGCTCGACCAGCTCGGCCGCGCCGCCTGGATCCGCGGCCACCTGGCCGAGGCCCGGACGCTGCTCACCGAGGCCGTCGAACTGCACACCCGCAACGGCGACCCGCTGGGCCTCGCCGTCTCGCTCGCCGCGCTCGCCCGCACCGAGTTCGACTCGGGCAACCGGCCCGACGCCTACCGCCACTACACCCGCTGCCTGCGGCTGGCCCGCACCATCGGCTCGGACGCCCTGGAGACCATGGCGCTGGCCGAACTCGGCATGGCCCACGCCGCGCTGGGCCGGCCCGGGAACGCCGTCCAGTCACTGCGGGCGGCGCTCTCGCTCGGCCGCACCGGCAGCCACCGCCGGGCCGAGGCGCTGGTGCTGGCCGTCCTCAGCCGGCTGCACGCCGAGGCCGGGCGCACCGAGGAGGCCCACACCGCGGCCCGCGAGGCCCTGCACGCGGCCGAGTCGCACGGCGACAGCTGGACGGAGGCCGAGTGCCTCAACGCCACCGGCGCCGCCGCGCTGGCCACGGACTGTCCGGCCACCGCCGCCGCCCGGTACGGCGCCGCGCTCACCGTGGCCGGCCGGCTCGGCTACCGGCGGGCCGAGCTGCACGCGCTGGTCGGGCTCGCCGAGGCCGCCCTCCAGCAGGGCGACGCCGAGCGGGCCGGCGACCTCGCCGACCGGGCGCACGCCTCGGCCTCCGCGCTCGGCTACCGGCCGCTGGCGCTCACCGCCCAGGGCGTCCGGAACCGGCTGCCGGCCGAACCGGGCCGCGCGGAGCCTGACAGCGCCGAGCCGGACAGCGCCGAGCCCGACGACGCGGAGCCGGACGGCGCCACCCGGCCGAGCCCGCTCGGCGCGCACTGACGGCTGCGCCGGAGCCGCGTGCCGGGGATGGCACGCGGCTCCGGCGGTCGGTCAGCTGTCCAGCCAGTTCTTCTCGGTCGCGATCAGCTTGCCGTCGGCGGCGAAGAGCCGCAGCTCGGCCGGGATACCGCGCTTGGCGACGGCGATCCAACGGGCCTCGGAGTCGCCGAGGCCGAGGATGGCCGGCTCGGCGCTGACGCCGTCGGTCCACCGCACCTCGGCGCGGGCGACGCCCGGACGGATCAGCCCGGCCTGGGCCTTCGGGACGTGGAACAGCGGGTCGGCCTCGCCGTTCTTGGCCTGGCGGCCCAGCCAGACCTTGCCGGAGGAGTCCGGATCGCCGTAGAGGAGACCCACCGGGGAGCCCGGCGGTGCGACGAGGGCCTCCGCGGGGGTCGCCAGGCGCTTGCCGTCCAGGACGTAGTAGAAGACCACGTGGTCGGCGTCCGGGGTGCCGTACTCGTTGACGTACGCCTCGGTCGGCGCGGGCCACGGGTAGCCGGCGGCGGCGTCCTCCTCCCAGATCCGCCGGGCCTGCTCGTGGATCCGCTCCTTGCCCGGGGCCGGCCACAGGGCCGCCCAGACACTCCACGGCTTGCCCTCCTCGGTGCCCGCGAGCACCTGGATCCGGGTCGGGACGAGCGGGTCCCGGGGGCCCTGCGCCGCAGCCGGGGCGGCGCCCGGGAGGACGGCCGCGACGTCGGCGGACGAGACCGCCACCGTCGCGCTGCCGGCCGCCGGACCGCCGACCCCGCCGCTCACCGCGGCGACACCGCCCGCCGTGGCGAGCAGAGCCAGCGCCAGCACGCCGCCCAGCGACGCCCGCCGCCGGACCGCCCGCCGCCGGCCGCCTGCCAGCACCGCCGCGTACGGCGCCGGACCCGCCTCCACCGTCCCGGCCAGCCCGGCCAGCGCCCGGGCCACCTCCTCGTCGCCCTCGACCGCCGCGTCCACGGGCGTCCCGTCGCGGTTCATGCCGCACCTCCGATGCTCGTCATGGTGATGAGTGAGGAGAGCCCACGCAGCTTGGCGATGCCCTTCGACGCCTGACTCTTGACCGTGCCCACCGAGCAGCCCATCGCGGCGGCGGCCTGGGACTCGCTGAGGTCCTCCCAGTACCGCAGCACCACCGCCTGGCGCTGCCCGGGCGGCAGCGTGCCGAGCGCGGCCAGCAGCGCGGCCCGGTCGTCCAGCCGCTCGAAGCCGTCCGGGCCGGTCCGCTCCGGCACGGCGGTGACCAGCTGTTCCGGCACCCGGCGCCGGAAGCGGCGGGCGTGCTCGTTCACCACGATCCGGCGCACGTAGGCGTACGGCTCGTCGGCCCGGGTGACCCTCCCCCAGGCGGCGTAGGTCCGCTCCAGTGCGGTCTGGACGACGTCCTCCGCCAGGTAGCGGTCCCCGGTCAGCAGGAACGCGGTGCGCAGCAGACGCGGCCAGGCACCGGTCACGAACGCGTTGAACTCCGCGTCCCGCTCGGCCTTCTTGGCTCTCATGAGTACCTCCTCACCCGACCAGAGCCCGGACCGGCCCCGAACCGTTGCCGGGCACGCCGACGGCCGGCCCCGAAGGACCGGCCGAACGGGCAGAACACCAGGTCAGGAGGACAGCGTGGCAGGGATCGGACCGCCGGGACCGGGAGGCGGGGACCAGGAGGCGGGGACCAGGAAGGGATCAGGAGGCGGGCGGGATGTTGAAGTTGAGCCGGAACAGGTTCCCCGGGTCGTACGCCGCCTTGAGCTCGGTGAGCCGCCGGTGGACCGGCTCCGGGTAGGCGGTGCGCACGGTGGCCGGGTCGGCGTCGTCCATCCCGAAGAAGTTGGCCAGCGCCCCGCCGGTGGACCACGGCCGCAGGCTCTCGTGCAGCGCGCTGTGCGCGGCGCGCAGTTCCTCCAGGGCGAACGGGCCGATCACTCCGGTGGAGAAGGCGAGGTACTCGGCGTCCCGGCCGCCGACCGCGTTCGGCACGGCCGGCTCGCGCGAGTACGCGCCGCCCTGCAGCCGGATCTCGACGATCAGCGGGCTGCCGGCGTCCGGCCCGGCGAGGTCCAGCACGGCGTCCGCGGTGGCGGCGGTGAACGCGCGCAGCGTGCTGTTGCGGTCGCTCGCGGGGTGCGCGAACGGCGGCTCGTGGTGGATCGTGCCGGCCTCGGTGAAGGGCAGCTCGCGCACCGTGTCCAGCAGCGGGGTGCCGAACGCCCGCAGCGGGCGCACCCACTCCTCGCCCTGCCCGGCCGGGCCGCTCCAGGCGACCCGCAGCACGGCGGCGTACCGGCCGCGGAGCGGCTCGGGGACGGCCTCCAGGTCGGGGTAGCGGATCAGCTGGGCGGAGGTGGCCAGCTGCTCGGGGACGGTCCGGCTCCAGGCGGCCCAGCCGTGCAGCGCGGCGGCCGCGGACTCGGCCGGGAAGTAGAGGCCGCCGCCGTACAGGCCGGTGCACGGGACGAGGCCGATCTCCATCTCGGTCACGATCCCGAAGTTGTCCTTGCCGCCGAGCAGCGCCCAGAACAGCTCGGGCTCGGCGGCGGGCGTGGCGGTGCGGTGCCGGCCGTCGGCGGTGACCACCTCCAGCCGGCGGACGTGGTCGGCGGCGAAGCCGTGGTGGCGGCCGAGCAGGCCGATGCCGCCGCCGAGGGTGTAACCGACCGCGCCGACGTCCGGGTTGGAGCCGCTGAGCGGGGCGAGGCCGTGCGGGGCGGCGGCGGCTATCACCTCGCGCCAGCGGACGCCGGCCGCGACGGTGGCGGTGCGCGCGGCCGGGTCGACGGTGACGCCGTCCAGCCCGGCGGTGTCGATCACCAGCTCGCCGTCGGTGGGCACGGAGATGCCGTGGCCGGTGGCGCGGACGGCGACCGCGAGGCCGTTCGCGGCGGCGTACCGGACGGCGGTGGACACGTCCTGCGGGTCGGCGGCGACCACCACCAGGCCCGGGCGGTGGTCCAGCGCGAGGTTGTAGCCGGTCCGGTGGGCGTCGTACTCGGCGTCGCCGGGCCGGTACACCGGCCCCTTGGTCTCGATCATGCGGGGAGGCTAACCCGCCCGGGGGCGGAGCAACCCCGTCCGCATCCGATCTCTGTCAGGTTTCCGGCCACGGGAGTTGACGCCCCATCAGGCCGGTTCACCGGCTGTCGCCGGAGGCCCGGGTCATGATCTCCAGGTTGTGGCCGCTCGGGTCCTCGAAGTAGGCGCCGCGCCCGCCGAACCAGTCGTTGACCCGGCCCGCGTGGCGGTGGAAGGGGTCGGCCCAGTAGGTGAGCCCGCGCTCCCGGACCCGGTCGAGGATGGCGTCGAACTCCTCGTCGCCGACCAGGAAGGCGTAGTGCCCGGTGGGGACCGGCCCGCCGACCCGCATCACGTCCAGGGCGACGTCGTTGGCGAGCCGGACGACCAGGAAGGGCTCGCTGCGCACCGGGGCGGCGACGCCCAGGACCTCGCTGAGGAAGCGGGCGGTCTCCTCGTCGTCCCGCGCCGGGACGATCGTGTGGTTCAGCTGAACGGCCATGGAACCCTTCCCTCCTGGGGCTTCCGGACGTCTGTCGAGCGTAGGACTTCAAGTCCGCTTCACGTCAAGTGTGTCGTAAACTACACGATGTAGTGCACCGCAAGGAGGGTTTCCCGTGACCGACCAGACCACCCCGCAGGCCACGACCGCCCCCACGCCCCCGGCCGCCGGACCGGGCGGCGACCGCCGCGGCATGCCGGAGAAGCGGGTGGCGATCGCCCGCGCCGCGCGCACGGTGTTCGGCCGCGAGGGCTTCACCCGGACCAGCGTGGACGCCATCGCCGCCGAGGCGGGCGTCTCCAAGCGCACCATCTACAACCACTTCGCCGACAAGGAGCAGCTGTTCCAGTCGGTGGTCCTGGAAGGCGCCACCGCGGTGGCCGCCACCCAGGCCAGGATCGCCGACCGCCATCTGCGCAAGATCGTCGACCTGCGCACCGACCTGATCGACTTCGGCCTGGAGCGGGTCGACTCGCTCACCACCTTCGCCGAGCACTGGGCGCTGGTGCGCACCATCGAGGCCGAGGCGCTGCACATCCGCCCGGCGCTGCTGGAGGCCTGGCAGGAGGCCGGTCCGCGGGAGACCCACCGGGTGCTGACGCACTGGATGGCGGAGTTCGCCGAGCGCGGGCTGCTGGTGGTGCCGGACCCGGAGGAGGCCGCCCGGATGCTCAACCTGCTGACCTTCCTCGCCGTCGCCCAGCCCACCTTCTACGGCGCGCTCCCGATGCCGCCCGAGCGGATCGACGAGGTCGTCGCGAACGGGGTCACGGCGTTCCTCGCGGTGTACGGCGCCGGGCAGTAGCCTCCCGGGGAGCGCCCGGGCACCCGGGCCGCCACGACCCGCGGGGGGAACGGGACATGGAACTGACCGTGGTGGACATCGGGCCGGGCACGCCCGAGCTGCACCGGGACGTCGCACCGCTGATCCGGGCGCTGCGCCCGGCCCTCGGGGCCGACGCCTTCGCCGCCTTCGCCGCCGAGGCGCACGCCCAGGGGCTGGTCTTCACCGCCGCCTACGACGAGCGGGGGCGCTGCCTGGCGGTGGCCACCCACCGGGTGCTGGCCACCAGCCGGGGCCGGCTGCTCTTCGTCGAGGACCTGGTGACCGCGCCGGCGGCCCGCTCGGCGGGGATCGGCGGGCGGCTGTTCACGGTGCTCGGGGAGCGGGCCCGGGCGGCCGGCTGCGTGCGGATCGAGCTGGACTCGGGGACGGCCAACCACGGCGCGCACCGCTTCTACCACGCCCACCGGATGGCGGTCACCGCCCTGCACTTCGGCCTGGAACTGAAGTGACCGGACGCTGATCCGTCAGGTCCACGGCCGGACTTGACGGACCCGGCGGCGCGCCTTTGACCCTCCCGCGCGCCACCGCCCAGGATTCCGGCCATGGGAGACATCACAGAAAGCATCGCGGAAATCGCGCCCCTTTTCCTTTCCCGCTCCGAGATCCGGATCTCCGCCGCCCCGGCCGAGGTCTATTCCGTGATCAGCGACCTCCCGCGCTGCGGCGAGTGGAGCCCGGAGTGCCAGGGCGGCAGCTGGGTGTCCGGCGAGCCGTCCGCGGTCGGCTCGGTGTTCCGCGGCGAGAACCTGCGCAGCCCGGAGGTGGTCGCCTGGGCGCCGGTGGTGCGCGGCACCTGGTTCACCCACGCCGAGGTGGTCGCCGCCGAGCCCGGCCGGACCTTCCGCTGGGCCATGCGGGACAGCGCCGGCCGGACCCAGGACAGCGTCTGGGCCTTCGACGTCGCGGCCGCGGAGGACGGCGGCAGCGTGCTGGTGCACCACTTCCGGATGGGCAGCGCCACCGAGGGGATCCGCGGGATCACCGCGGAGATGGACGAGGACGGCAAGCGCCGGTTCTTCGCCGAGTGGGGCGAGAAGGTCGCGGCCGACCTGGGGGCGACCCTGGAGCGGATCAAGCAGGTCGTCGAAAAGGGCTGAAAAAGCCGATCCCCCCCTGAAGCGATTCCGAAATCCCCTGCACGTCCCTGAAAGCACAGCGACCCGCAACCCCACCGAGAGGGCGGAACGGTGCTCCTTCAGCGCATAGCCAACCGGGGAATCCGACTGGGCACGCTCTTCGAGCGGGCCGCCGTCCGGAACGGCGCGAACGTGGTGATCCTCGACCACGACCTCGACATCGCTCCCGAGCTGGGCCGGCGGGCCACCGTCGCCGAGCTCGCCGACCTGGTCGACGACCACGCCTCCCGGCTGTGGGCGGCCGGGGTCCGCCCGGGCCGCCGGGTGGTGGTCCACAAGTCGAACAGCTTCGACATCACCCTGCTCGCCTGCGCCACGGCCCGGATCGGCGCCGTCCCGGTGCTGCTCTCGCCCCAGCTGGACGGCGCGACCGTCACCGAGCTGGTGCGCCGCACCGGCGAACCGTTCCTGCTCACCGACGCGGCCAAGCTCGTCGAGGAGCTGCCGGCCGAGGTCTTCGACCTGGCCTCCGGCGTCCTGCTGGCCTCCGGGGAGCACCCCGGCGCCGTCCCGCTGGCCACGCTGGCCGGCTCGCCGCGGGTCGCCCCGGTCACCCCGGCGCCCGACCACCCGACCCTGATCACCCACACCTCCGGCACCACCGGCACGCCCAAGCTGGCCGTGCACACCGGCCGCACCCTGGAGGCCCGCTACCGCCCGCAGGCGGCCGTGCTGCGCCCGGTCGTCCCCGGGCGGGAGACCATCGCGATCCACGTCTCCTTCGTGCACTCCCGGCTGGTCACCGCCCTGGCGATCTCGCTGTTCCGCGGCTTCCCGGTCCTGGTGCTGGCGCACTCGGAGCCCGCCCACGTCGGCGCGCTGTTCGCCCGGCTGCGCCCGGGGATCCTGGAGGCGCACCCCAACTCCTTCATGGAGTGGGAGGAGCTGGCGAAGGACCCGCGCCGCCCGCTGGCCAACGTCAAGCTGTTCTCGTCCACCTTCGACGCGATCCACCCGCGCACCGTGCGCACCATGCTGGCCGCCTCCGCGCGGCGCGCACCGGTCTTCGGCCAGCTGTACGGGCAGAGCGAGGTCGGCCCGGCGGTGGTGCGCTCGTTCTCCCGGCGGCGCGGCGCGGACGCCGACGGCCGCTGCGTGGGCATGCCGTTCCCCGGCTTCACCGACGTCCGGGTGGTGAGCCGCAACGGCGCGCCCCCGTCGGAGGACAACCCGGGGTTCATCGAGGTCCGCAGCGACGGCCGGATCGTCACGTACCTCGGCGAGCGGGCCCGCTACGAGCAGCAGGTCCAGGACGGCTGGTGGCGGATGGGCGACGTCGGCTACCGCACCCGGTGGGGCTGTGTGCACCTGCTGGACCGCGAGGTGGACCTGATTGAGGGCTTCGGCTCCACGCTGGCCGCCGAGGACACCCTGTTCGCCCGGCTCGCCGAGCTCGCCGAGGTGGTGATCGTGCCCGGCCCGGACGGCCGGCCGGTCCCGGTCGTCTGCACCAAGGGCGACCGCCCGCTCGACCCGGCCGCCTGGCGGGCCGCCGCGGCGGGCCTGCCGCCGATGGCCGACCCGGTGCAGTGGCGGCTCGGCGAACTCCCGGCCACCGCCACCACCAAGATCAAGCGGCTGGAGCTGGCCCGCCGGCTGGCGTCCGCCGAGAGCGACGGGCCGCTCCGGTGAGCGGGGGCCGCGACACCGCCGCGACCGTGCTGGTGGCCGGCGGCGGGATCGGCGGGCTGGCCGCCGCACTGGCCCTGGCCCGGGCCGGCCACCGGGCGGTGGTCCTGGAGCGGGCGGCGGAGTTCGCCGAGATCGGCGCGGGCATCCAGATCGCGCCGAACGGCATCCTCGCGCTGGAACGGCTCGGCCTCGGCGACGCCGTCCGGGCGGCCGGGGTGCACATGGCCGAGCTGCGCTTCATGGACGGCGTCACCGGCGAGCACGTCACCAGCCTGACCCTCACCGAGCGCTACCGGCAGCGGTTCGGCAACCCGTACGTGGTGGTGCACCGGGCCGAGCTGCACGGGCTGCTGCTGCGCGCCTGCCGGGCCGAGCAGCGGATCGAGCTGCGCGCCGCCACCGCCGTCACCGGCTACCGGCAGGACGCCGCGGGCGTGACCGCGCTGCTGGCCGGCGGCGGCGCGGTGCACGGCGACGCGCTGGTCGGCGCGGACGGCATCCACTCGGCGGTCCGCGCCCAGCTGGTCGGCGACGGCGAGCCGCGGATCTCCGGCATCACCGTGTACCGGGCGGTGATCCCGATGGAGCTGGTCCCCGAGGAGCTGCGGCTGCTCACCTCGGTGACCTGGTGGACCGGCCCGCACTGCCACTTCGTCCACTACCCGATCGCCGGCGGGGCCTTCCTCAACCTGGCCGCCTCCCGGGACAACGGCGCCACCGAGGCGCTCGCCAACGTGCCGGTCCCCGAGGAGACGGTCGCGGAGCAGCTGGCGGGCCTGGCCGCGCCGGCCGCCCGGCGGCTGCTGGCACTCGGCGAGGGCTGGCGCTCCTGGGTGCTGGTGGACCGCGACCCGGTGGAGCGCTGGACCGACGACCGGGTGGCGCTGCTCGGCGACGCCGCGCACCCGATGCTGCACTACGCGGCCCAGGGCGCCTGCCAGGCGCTGGAGGACGCCGTGCTGCTGGGCGAGTTGGCCGACGGCACCGACGCCCTCGCGCGGGCCTTCGCCTCGTTCGCCGCCGAACGGCGCGCCCGCACCGCGGCCGTGCAGCGCGCCGCGCGGGAGTCGATCCGGCTCTGGCACCCGGCGGGCGAGGCCGCCGAGGCCCGCAACCGGCTGCTGCGCGGCTTCTCCGAGGGCGAGCTGCACGAGCGGGTGGCCTGGATGCACGGAGTCAAGACCTTTTCATCATCTGATCACCACAACTACGATGGCGAGCCGTGGGAATGATCGACCGTCATCTCCAGATCTGTGTCATCGGCGCGGGCCCGCGCGGCCTGTCGGTACTGGAACGACTCTGCGCCAACGAACGAACCCGGCCCGCCGGGTCCACCGTCACCGTGCACGTGGTGGACCCGGCGCCCCCCGGCGCGGGCCGGGTCTGGCGCACCGACCAGTCCCGGCACCTCCTGATGAACACGGTGGCCTCGCAGATCACCGTGTACACCGACGACAGCGTACGGATCGAGGGCCCGGTCGAACCCGGCCCGAGCCTGTACGAATGGGCAAAATCCCTTGCCCGGGAGGGCAGTTCCGCCGGCCCTCCGGTCCGCCGCGACGACCAGACCCTGGCCGAGGCCGCCGACCTGGGCCCGAACACCTACCCGACCCGCGCCTTCTACGGCCAGTACCTGCACGACGCCTTCCGCGCCGTGGTCGCCGCCGCCCCGCCCACCGTGACCGTCCGGGTGCACCGCTCCCGGGCGGTCGCGATGGCCGACGCGCACGGCTTCCCCGGCGGCCCGCAGGGCGTCCGGCTGGAGGACGGCACCCGGCTGAACCGGCTGGACGCCATCGTGCTCGCCCAGGGCCACGTCCCCGCCCGGCCCACCCCGCGCGAGGCGCGCACCGCCAGCCTGGCCCGGATCCACCACCTCGACTACGTCGCCCCCGCCAACCCCGCCGACGTCCACGTCACCACCCGGCCCGGCCAGAGCGTCCTGCTGCGCGGCCTCGGCCTCAACTTCTTCGACCACATGGCGCTCTTCACGCTCGGCCGCGGCGGCCACTTCGAGCGGGTCGACGGCACCCTGGTCTACCGCCCCTCCGGCACCGAGCCCAGGCTCTACGCCACCTCCCGGCGCGGCATCCCGTACCACGCGCGCGGCGAGAACGAGAAGGGCGCCCACGGACGCCACCTGCCCCGGCTGCTCACCACCGAGGTGGTCGCCGCGCTGCGCGAACGCGCCCGCCGGGGCGAGCCGGTGCGCTTCGCCACCGACCTGTGGCCGCTGGTCTCCCGCGAGGTGGAGGCCGTCTACTACGGCGCGCTGCTCACCGCCAGGGCCCGCGGCGCCGAGCGCGCGGACTTCACCGACCACTACCTGACCGCCGACGACCCGGCCGCGGTGCTCGACGCCCACGGCCTCCCGGCGACCGAGCGGTGGAGCTGGGACCGGCTCTCCCGCCCGTACGCCGGGCGGGAGTTCACCGACCGCGCGGACTTCCGCGGCTGGCTGCTCGACCACCTGCGCCAGGACGTCGCCGAGGCCCGGGCCGGCAACCTCAGCGGCCCGCTGAAGGCCGCCCTGGACGTGCTGCGCGACCTGCGCAACGAGATCCGGCTGGCGGTCGACCACAGCGGCATCGAGGGCGGCTCCTACCGGGACGACCTGGACGGCTGGTACACCCCGCTGAACGCCTTCCTGTCCATCGGCCCGCCGACCGAACGGATCGAGCAGCTGATCGCGCTCGTCGAGGCCGGGGTGCTGGAACTCCTCGGCCCCGGCACCGAGATCCGGATCGACCCGGTCGACCCGGCGTTCACCGCGCACTCCACCGCCGTCCCCGGCCCGCCGGTCCGGGCCTCGGTGCTGATCGAGGCCCGGCTGCCCGAACCCGACCTGCGCCGCACCGACGACCCCCTGCTGCGCCACCTGCTGGACACCGAGCAGTGCGCCCCCTACCGGATCCCCGACGGGCACGGCGGCAGCTACCAGACCGGCGGCCTCGCCGTCACCGAGCGGCCCTACCGGCTGCTGGACGCGCGCGGCCGGGCGCACCCGCGCCGCTTCGCGTACGGCGTGCCGACCGAGGCCGTGCACTGGGTGACCGCCGCCGGCATCCGCCCCGGCGTCGACTCGGTGACCCTGGGCGACTCCGACGCCATCGCCCGCGCGGTGCTGGCGCTCTCCCCCGCCCCCGAGTGGCCCGCCGCGCCGCTGCCGCCGCGGGAGGGCACCGCCGACGCCGACGGCGCGTTCCTGGTGAACGAGACCGACGAGACCCGACCGAGAGGCGTCGTCGTATGACCGACCAGCACACCGCCCCGACCGGGGCCGACACCGACTCCGGGCTGCTCTCGCCCGTCCGGGCCGGCACCCCGGTCGAGGCGGCCGTGGCCGACCGGGCCTGGCTGCAGGCCATGCTGGACGCCGAGGCCGCACTGGCCCGCGCCCAGGCCGGGCTCGGCACGGTGCCCCCCGCCGCGGCCGCCGCGATCACCCGGGCCGCCCGCGCCGAGCACTTCGACGCCCGCGAGCTCGCGCTCGCCTCCCGGGAGACCGCCAACCCGGTGGTCGGCCTGGTCCAGGCACTGGCCCGGGTGGTGGCCGCCGAGGACCCGGCCGCCGCCGAGTACGTGCACCGCGGCTCGACCAGCCAGGACATCCTGGACACCGGCGCGATGCTGGTCGCCGCCCGGGCCCTGCGGCTGATCCGCGCCGACCTGGAGCGCACCGCCGGCGCGCTCACCGCGCTGGCCGCCGAGCACCGGGACACCGTGCTGGCCGGCCGCACCCTGGCCCTCCAGGCGGTGCCCACCGCCTTCGGCCTCAAAGCGGCCGGCTGGCGGCAGCTGGTGCTGGACGCCGACCGCCGGCTCGCCGCCGTCCTGGCGGACGGGCTGCCGGTCGCCCTCGGCGGCGCCGCCGGAACCCTGGCCGGCTACCTGGAGTACGCCCGGCTGGACGGCCCGGACCCGGACGTCGACGCCGGCGCCTACCTGGACCGGCTGGTGGACGCCTTCGCGGCGGAGACCGGACTGGCCCGCCCGGCACTGCCCTGGCACGCGCTGCGCACCCCGATGGCCGACCTGGCCGCCGCGCTGGCCTTCACCGCCGGAGCGCTCGGCAAGATCGCGGTGGACGTGCAGTCGCTGACCCGCACCGAGGTCGGCGAGGTGGTCGAGCCGGCCGCCGCCGGGCGCGGCGCCTCCTCCGCGATGCCGCACAAGCGCAACCCGGTGCTGTCCACCCTGCTGCGCAGCGCCGCGCTCCAGGTGCCGGTGCTGGCCGCCGGACTGACCCAGTGCCTGGTCACCGAGGACGAGCGCTCCGGCGGCGCCTGGCACGCCGAGTGGCTGCTGCTGCGCGAGTGCCTGCGACTGGCCGGCGGCGCCGCGTTCACCTCGGTGGAGCTGGCCGAGGGCCTGCTGGTCCGTCCGGAGCGGATGCGGGCCAACCTGGAGCTCACCGGCGGACAGCTGGTCTCCGAGCGGATCGCCGCCCGGCTGGCGCCCGCGCTCGGCAAGGCGGAGGCCAAGCGGCTGCTGACCGAGGTCTCGCTGACCGCCGACCGGGAGGGCCGTCCGCTGGCCGAGGTGCTGGGCGAACGGCCGGAGCTGACCGGGCACTTCACCCCGGACCGGATCGCCGAGCTGTGTGACCCGGCCGGGTACACCGGCGCGGCCGGCGCCCTGGTGGACCGGGCGCTGCGGACCTGAACGCGCGGCCGGGGTGCCGGGGTGGCGGGGGGGGGGGGGGCCCCCCCCCCCCCCGCCCGGCGCCGCGGGGGGGGGGGGGGCGCCGGAGGGAAACACCCCGGGGGAGATAGGGAGAGAGGGGGGGTGGGGCAAAGAGGTGTATTGTT
>NZ_JBEXJT010000019.1:0-133210 GCF_040609255.1 Kitasatospora sp. NPDC004723
GTTGCCCCCCCCCCGCGGGCCCCGCTCTCCCCCCGGGGGGGTGGCCCGGGGGCCCCGGCCCCCCCCCGGGCGGGCCCCCCCCCGGCCCGGCGCGGCGCCGACGGCGCTCCGGGGGAACCCGGGGGTCAGCGGGCCTGTTCCAGCGCGCGCCGCACCTCAGCCGCCGGGTCGCCCTCGTGGTACGGGCGCTCGCTGTCCTCGATGTGGTCCAGGAACTCCTGGTACCGCAGCGCGTACCCGAGGTGGAACAGCGGAGGGGCCAGCTCCAGCGCCCGCTCCGGCGCGCAGCCCGGCACCCGCTCGCGCCAGGCCCGCGCCCACTCCCCGGCCAGCTGGGCCCACCGCTCCCCGGACACGAACGCCCGGGGCCGCAGCGCGTCGGCCACCGGGTGGCCGAGGCAGGCGTCCGCGAAGTCGAGGACCACCGGCCCGCCGCCGTCCGAGCGCCAGTTGCCCGGGTGGAAGTCGCCGTGCACCACGGTCTCCGGCAGCCCGCAGGCGGCCAGCTCCTCGACCAGCGCGGGCAGCCTCCCGGCCAGCGCCCGGGCGGTGGCGAGCTCCCCGGCCGTCAGCTCCGACCCGGCGGCGAGCCGGTCGAGCAGCCCGGGGACGGCGGCGGCCAGCGCGCGCGGGGTGCGGTCGCGCAGCCCCGCCGCGGCGGCCCGGCCGTCGGCCGCGAGCGCGGCCTGCGCGGCGACCAGCCGCGGCACGACGTCCGCCACCGCAGCCTCCGACGGGCCCCAGCAGTCCTCCCCGGGCACCTCGTCCAGCAGCACCCGCCCCTCGGCCGGGTCGGCGGCGAGCACCACCGGCACCAGCGCCGGGTCGGCGGCGCCGAACAGCGCGATCGCCTCCGCCTCACGAGCGTTGAACGCCGGGTTGACCGCCTTCAGCCAGACCGGGCCGGTGGCCGTCGGCAACCGGAACAGGCCGGACAGGTTCCAGGTGCGGACCTGCCGGGCGCGCCCGGTGACCGGCCGTCCGGCCGCCGCCAGCGCCCGCTCCGCCCAGTCGAGCGCCGCCCGCAGCCCCTGCGGCGTCGCCCAGCCGGCCCGCCGCTCGGCCGGCCCCAGCAGCGCCGCGGTCCCGGCGTCCGCCGGCCGTGCGGCCCGTCCGGCCGGGCGCTCCAGCGCCTCCACGTGGTACACCGGGTGCCCGCCGCGACCGCCCTCCCCGCCGGTCACCGCGACCAGCCGGACCACCGCCACCGGCACCCCGACCTCGCCCGAGACCCGCTCCACCACCGACCCGACCGACGACCACCACGGCTCCCCCACCTCGAAGGGACCCACCGGCCCGAGGTAGTCGCCCCCGTGGGTGAGATGGACACCGACCGTCCGCACATCCGCTTGATTCACCGTCGCAGGTTCCCGCACCCGCCCCACCCGCGCGACCGGTTTTCGGGCCGGGGTCCGGTCGGGGCGGCGGCCCCGTCGGATCACCGCCCCGAGCCGCGTGTTCTGATGGCCCGCATGGCCACACCCCCTGCCCCCGCGACCACGGCGGTCTGCCCCTGCGTGATCTGCGCCACCGAGGAGACGAAGCGCTCCGGCTCGATCCGCTCGCTGCTCCGCCGACCGGGCGGGGCGCCCCGGGTCTCCCGGCGCTGGAAGCGCGCGGCGGGGGACGTCCTGACGCACGGCCACCACGTGGTCGGCGTCGGGGGCGGCGGGTCCGTCCCCGACTGGGCTTTCACGGTGGGCCGCTGGCACACCGGTCGTCTCCCGGAGCTGGCGATGTTCGGGCTGGACGCGTACGGCCAGATGAACTGGCTCAACGAGGCCGTCGCCCGGCTGCGCGAGGGCGCCTCCGCCGAGCCGGACAGCCTGCTCACCGGGGTGATCGACGGCTACCCGCTGCTGGTCAAGCCCGTCGATGCCGGCTGGCACCGGCCGCTGCTCGGCACGGCCGTCGGGTTCTACCGCCGCGCCGCCGTCCCGGTGCTCCAGCTGGTCTGGCCCGACCGGAACCACCGCTGGCCCTGGGACCCGGAGGCCTCCCCCGGCTGCCGGGCGCAGCCTCGGCTCTGGCTGCCGGTCGCCGCCCACCCGGAGGGTGTCTGGACGGAGGAGGCGGCGTCGGCCGAGGCGGACGCCGCCCCCTGAACCCGGCGGACCCCGCCTGCTCTACGGGATGGCCACCGCCGCGCCGGAGACGCGGACGCGTGGGGCCGCCGAGTGCAGGTCGACGTGGAGCACGCCGGGGCGGCCGAGGTCCTCGCCCTGGTGGAGGGTGACGGCGGCCGGGGCGCCGGCGGGGTCGAGGGCGCGCAGGTAGGCGCCGAAGGCGGCGGCCGCCGCGCCGGTGGCCGGGTCCTCGACGACGCCGCCGACCGGGAACGGGTTGCGGACGTGGAAGACGTCGGGGGCGGCGCGCCAGACCAGCTGGAGGGTGACCAGCTCACGGGCGGTCATGAAGGCGGCGAGGCCGTCGAAGTCGTACGCGAGCCGGGCCAGCCGCTCACGGGTGGCGGCGGCCAGCACCAGGTGCCGGGCGCCCGCGTAGGCGCAGCGGGGCGGCAGCGCGGGGTCGAGGTCCTCGGGTGCCCAGCCGAGCAGGGCGAGCGCCTCGGTGACGTCGGCCGCGTCCACCTCGGTGACCTGCGGCTCGACGCTGGTGAGGGTGGCGCGCAGGCCGCCGTCGGGGTCCTCGGCGACCTCGACCGGCACCTCGCCCGCCGCCGTGCGGTAGAGGTAGTGCCCCGGGCCGACCCGCTCGGCCAGCGCCACGGCGGAGGCGACGGTGGCGTGGCCGCAGAACGGCACCTCGGTGAGCGGGCTGAAGTAGCGCACCGCGTAGCCGCCCGCCGGGTCGGGGGTCAGGAAGGCGGTCTCCGAGTAGCCGACCTCGGCGGCGATCGCGAGCATCCGCTCGCCGGACAGGCCGGCCGCGTCGAGCACCACGCCCGCCGGATTGCCGCCCGCCGGGTCGGCGGCGAAGGCGGCGTAGCGCAGGATCTCGGGTGCGCCGGGGGCGGCGTCGTCACTGGTCATGACCGCTCGAACGTGCCCCGTCCGCTCCGTGTTCCCCGTCACCGCAGCACCGCTTCCAGCAGGTCGGTGCCGAGCCGGGCGCTGCCGGCCAGGTCGAGCTGGTAGTGCATGTACCGCCCGCGCCGATGGGTGGTCAGCAGGCCGGCCTTGCGGAGCACCGCCAGGTGCCGGGACACCTCGGGCGCGCTGAGCTGCCAGGCGGCGGCGAGCTCGCCGGTGGTGTGCGGGCCGCGGGCGATGGTGCGGGCGAGCCGGAGCCGGACGGGGTGGGCGAGCGCCTCCAGCCGCTGCTGGACCACCGCGAGCGAGACCGGTTCGGTCCCGCCGCCCTCCTCGGCGACGGGGTACTGCACCACCGGCCGCCAGCCGGGCGCGGAGACCACCAGCAGGTGCGGACGGCCGAACGCGGTCGGGACGAAGGTGACGCCGCCGCCGGCGGTCCCGCTGGTGGTGTTGTCCTGCAGCTTGTCGACGACGATCCGGCGCCGCCCCTCGCCGGTGTCCTCCAGCTGCACCGCGGAGGAGACGGCAGCCAGTGCCTCGGCCGCGCCGTACCGTACCAGCAGGTCGGTCTTGCGGCGGGCGTCGGAGGCCAGTTCGGGCAGCACCCGGCGCCAGGCGTCGGCGAAGAAGGCGTCCGCGCAGTCCTCCAGCAGCCGCCGGACCAGTGCCCGGACGGCGGGCGGGTCGGTGAGCAGCCGGTCGGCGAAGTCGGCCTGCCGGGGGCCGCGGGCCAGGGCCAGGTCGCGGGCCCGCTCCTGTGCGACCGGGTCGGTGAGCGGCGAGGCGAACCGGTGCGCCAGCCGGGAGGCGCCGCAGGTCATCACGAGGGCGGCCCGGACGTACTGCTCGTCGTCGATCCGGTCGACGGCGTCCAGTTCCTCGGCGAGGGTGGCGCCGGGCAGTCCGGGGACCAGGAAGTCGGCGCGCGAGGAGCGCCAGAGGAACTCCGCCTCGCCGAGCCGGTCGGCGAGCGCGGGCGGGACGGTAGCCGTGGTGCTCGCCGCCCAGCCGTGCAGGGCGGGGTGGTGCGCCGGTTCGGCGAGCACGTGCAGCATGGCGCTGAGCTCGGCCAGCGGGGAGGGGGTGAACAGCAGGCGCTCGTCGGGCAGGCCGGTGATGTCGATGGTCAGGCTCACGACTCCGATCCTGTCAGCTGCGACGACGGCACCCGGCACCGATTGGCGGGACTCGTCAATCGACGTGCCCTCCAGGCGGGCGCGGGCCGACGGTACCGGTCATGAACCCGACCCGAACCCCACCGCACCGTTCCCCCGCCCCCTCCCCCGCCCGGTCCCCCGCGCCCTCCCCCGCCCCACCGGAGCCCCGCAGCGGACCGGCCGCCCTGCTCGGCCTGCTCACCGCCGCGGGCGGCCCGCGCTACGCGGCGGCGCTGCTGGTGGACGCCCTCGGCACCGGCCTGCTGCGGCCGTTCCTGCTGCTCTACGGCATCGGCGTGCTCGCCCTGGACGCGGGGACGGCCGGCCTCGCGATGTCCGCGGGGATGGTCGCGGGCCTGCTCGTCCTCCCGCTCACCGGCCGGTGGATCGACCGGGGCGCCCGCAGCCGGCCGGCGGCGGCGACCCTGCTGGTGCGGGCGGCCGGGGCGGTGACACTGCTGCTGTCCGACGGCACGCCGGGGTTCGTGGCGGCGGCCGTGCTGCTCGGGGTGGGCAGCCAGTCCTGGCCCGCCACCCACGCGGCCGTCGTCACGACGCTCACCGAGGGCCGCACCCGGGACGCCGCGCTGGCGGCCGGGCGGACGCTGCGCAACGCCGGACTGGGCGCGGGCGCGCTGCTGGCCACCCTCGCGGTGGCGGGCGGACCGGGGACGCTGCGGCTGCTCGCCGGGGTGACCGCCGTCGGGTGCCTGCTGTCGGCGGCGCTGGTGCACTCGCTGCGGGTGTCCGCGCCCCGGACGCCGTCGGCCCCTGCCGCGTCCGGGAGCCCTGCCGCGTCCGAGGGCCCTGCGGGCACCGGGCCCGCCGGGAGCCCGGCGCTGCGCCGGATCACCCTGCTCAGCGTGGCCAACCTGCCCTTCGCCTTCTCCTTCGACGTCCTGGAGGTGGCCCTGCCGGCGCTGCTGGTACTGCACCTGCAGGCCTCCGCCGCCTGGTCCTCGGGCATCTTCGTGGGCAACACCGTGCTGGTGATCACCCTCCAGCTGGCCGTGGTGCTCCGCCTCGCCCACCGCTCCCGGCACACCCTGCTGGCCCTCGGCGGCACCGCGCTCGCCCTCTCCTACCTGGGCTTCTGGGCGGCCTCCGGGATCGGCGGCACCGCCGGGGCGTCCGCCGTGGCGGTGGTGTCGGTGCTCTTCACCCTCGGCGAGATCCTCTACTCCGGCTCGGGCACCGCCCTGGTCGCCGCGAGCGCGCCGCCGCACCTGCTCGGCCGCGCCCTGGCCCGCTGGGAGCTGTCGATGGGCGTCGGCCGCGCGCTCGCCCCGGCCGTCCTCACCGCCCTGCTCGCCGCCGGGCCCGGCGTCCTGTGGCCGTCCCTCGCCGCCGTCACCCTCCTCGCCGCGGCCGCCGTCGCCCGCCTCCGCCCGGCCGGCTGAGGACCGGCGCTGCGGCCCGGGGTGCGGACCGGGGCGCGGCCCGGGGTGCGGGCGGGCCCCCGGTCACCGATCCTGGGCGGCGAGGCACGCGCGCGCACGCGCACGGCTCCGGTCGTGAGGAAGGACACCGCATGAGCGCCCTCGACTTCGAGGTCATCGACAGCCCGGACAGCTCGCTCGACAAGACCTCCGTGCTGGTCACCGGGCCGCAGGACGCGCTGCTGGTGGACGCCGGGTTCACCCGGTCCGACGGGCGGCGGCTGGCGGAGCGGGTGACGGCGAGCGGGAAGCGGCTGACCACGGTGTTCGTCAGCCACGGCGACCCGGACTTCTACTTCGGCGCCCAGGAGCTGCAGGACGTCTTCCCACAGGCCCGGTTCCTGGCCACCGCGTCGACGGTCGAGCACATCCAGGAGACCTTCGACGCCAAGAAGCGGGCCTGGGCGCACCTGGGGCCGGAGCTGCCGACCCGGTTGGTGCGCCCGGAGGTGCTGCACGGCGACGAGCTGGTCTTCGAGGGGCACCGCTTCGAGCTGCGCGGCGCGGACTTCCACCTGCCGGACCGGCACTACCTGTGGCAGCACCACCACCGCGCGGTGCTCGGCGGCGTGCTGCTGTTCCAGGGGCTGCACGTGTGGACGGCGGACACGCCGACGCCGGAGCAGCGGGCCGCCTGGATCGACCTGCTGGACGGCATGGCGGCGCTGGAGCCGGCGTTCGTGGTGGCCGGGCACCGCACGGACGGCGCGCCGACCGACACCTCGTCGATCGACCACACCCGCGACTACCTGCGGGCCTTCGAGACGGAGATCGGCCGGGCACCGGACGCGGCGGCGGCCAGGGCGGCGCTGGAGCGGCGCTTCCCGGAGCTGGGCATGCCGCTGGCGGTCGACCTCGGGACGAAGGTCGCCAAGGGCGAGCTGAGCTGGGGCTGAGCGCGATGATCGAGATCCCGAGGTCCGAGGCCGCCTTCGCGGAGTCCGACGCCCCGGCCGACGTGGTCCGCCGCCAGTACCTGGCCTCGGCGCGCGGCGATCTGGGGGCGCTGCGGAGCACGCTCGCCGACGACGTGGAGTGGACCGAGATGGCGGGTTTCCCGCTGGGCGGCACCTATCGCACGCCGAAGGGCGTCACCGGCGGGGTGATGGAGCGGCTGGCCGCCGAGTGGGAGGACTGGACGGCGCACGACGACCGGTACGTGGTGGCCGGGGAGGAGGTGGTGGTGCTGGGCCGGTACACGGCGGTGCACAAGGCCACCCGCCGACCGCTGGCGGTGCGGGTGGTGCACCACTTCACGGTGCGCGGCGGGCGGATCGTGCGGTTCGAGCAGTTCACCGACACCGCGCTGGTCCGGGACGCGATGACACCCTGACACGCCCTGACGCCCTGACGCCCTGCCCAGCGCGTCACCCGTTCGGGGGAGCCCGCGCGGCGCGCCGGACGCGCTCTCGACAGCTCCCCCGGCCGGCGGCAGGCTGTCCGTGATTTCCGCCGGAGAACGAGGAGTTCACCATGAGCACGGACAGCAGCGGCACCGACGGCGGCGGGCGGCAGCGCCCCTTCGTGATCGTCGGCGCCTCCCTCGGCGGCGCCAAGGCCGCGCAGGCGCTGCGCGAGGCCGGGTACACCGGTGGCATCGTGCTGATCGGCGACGAACACGAGCGCCCGTACGAGCGCCCGCCGCTCTCCAAGGGCTACCTGCTCGGCAAGACCGACCGGGAGAAGATCTACGTCCATCCGCCGCAGTGGTACGCCGAGCACGACGTGACGCTGCGGCTGGGCACGCCGGTGGTCGCGATCGACCCGGCCGCGCACACGGTGACGCTCGCCGACGACGGGCGGGTGGAGTACGCGAAGCTGCTGCTGACCACCGGCTCGGTACCGCGCCGGCTGCCGGTGCCCGGGGCGGAGCAGGAGGGCGTGCACTACCTGCGGCGGGTGGAGGACAGCGAGCGGATCCGCGGGGCGTTCCGCGAGGGCGCCCGGGTGGTGGTGGTCGGCGCGGGCTGGATCGGGCTGGAGACCGCCGCCGCGGCGCGGACGGCGGGCGCCGAGGTGACGGTGCTGGAGGCGGCCGAACTGCCGCTGCTGCGGGTGCTGGGCCACGAGGTGGCGCAGGTCTTCGCCGACCTGCACCGTGACCACGGGGTGGACCTGCGCTTCGGCGTGCAGGTCACCGAGCTGACCGGCGAGGGCGGCCGGGTGACCGGCGTCCGGCTGGCGGACGGAACGACGGTGGCGGCGGACGCGGTGGTGGTGGGCATCGGCATCGCCCCGACCACCGCGCTCGCCGAGGCGGCCGGCCTGACGGTCGACAACGGCATCAAGACCGACGAGCACCTGCGCACCTCCGACCCCGACATCCACGCGGCCGGCGACGTCGCCAACGCCTACCACCCCCTCTTCGGCCGCCACCTGCGCGTCGAGCACTGGGCCAACGCCCTCAACCAGCCGCAGACCGCCGCCCGGGCGATGCTCGGCGAGGACGCGGTGTACGACCGTGTCCCCTACTTCTTCACGGATCAGTTCGACCTCGGCATGGAGTACACCGGCTACGTCGAACCCGGCGGCTACGACCGCGTGGTGTTCCGCGGTGACCCGGCCGCCCGCGAGTTCATCGCCTTCTGGCTCTCCGGGGGCCGGGTCCTGGCCGGCATGAACGTCAACGTCTGGGACGTCACCGACCCGATCCGCGAACTGGTCCGCTCCGGCCGCCCGGTGGACGTGAAGGCCCTCGCCGACCCGGCCGTCCCCCTCACCGATCTCTGAGCGGCCCGGGTACGCCGAACGGCCCGCTCCCGGAAGGCTGTTTCCGGGAGCGGGCCGTTCTGATTCGCGGTGGTCGGGTGTCAGGCGACCGGCGGGAACGCCTCGGCGTCCGGCTTCAGCAGCTGGCCGGCGGCCGGGGCCTTCTGGTTCACCAGGTAGTCGGTGACCAGCTTGCCCAGCTCCTTGCTGCGGCCGACGGCGCAGTGCTCGACTACGTCGACCGAGACCAGCACCGCGTTGCCCAGCTGGCGCTGCATGCGCTGGGAGAAGGTGTAGTTGGTGGCCGGGTCGTAGAGGTTGCCGACGACCATCACCGGGGCGGCGGTCTTCTTGTTCCACGGACCGGTGAAGCGCTCGGCGTCGCGGGCCGGGGCCGGCCAGCTGGAGCAGGTCGGGCCGTCGAAGGCCTGGTAGCGGCCGAAGGTCGGCGACTCCTTCTCCCAGGCCTTGGCCAGGTTGACGAAGGTCCACGGGTTGGACGGGTACGGCTTGTCCTGGCAGTTGACGCCGTAGTAGGAGTCGTCGGCCGAGTACGCGGTCTCCGGCAGGGCCTCGCGCAGCGCGTTCGGCACCTCCGTCGCGAGCACCTTGGCGTCCTCGACGACGGCCGGGTCGGCCGGCGCGACCGGGGCCAGGCCCTGGGCG
This sequence comes from Kitasatospora sp. NPDC004723, assembly GCF_040609255.1. NCBI lineage: Bacteria > Bacillati > Actinomycetota > Actinomycetes > Kitasatosporales > Streptomycetaceae > Kitasatospora > Kitasatospora sp. NPDC004723. Next base: position 8,968 of record NZ_JBEXJT010000019.1, read on the forward strand.
GCGGCGGCCGGGGCGTTGACGACCGAGTAGAGCGCCTGGAGGGACTTGGCCAGCGGCGCCTGGCGGCTCTGCGCGTACAGGGCGTTGGCGACCTGGCCGGTGAAGCTGGAGAGGGTGACCTGGGTGCCGTCCGGCAGGGTGGCTGGGCCGGTGCGCAGGCGGTCGCGGAGGGAGTCGAACTTGGTGCGGGTGTCACCGTCGCCGAAGGCGCAGCGCGGGGCGCCCGCGGTCTGGCAGCGCTTGAGGTACTCAGCGAGGGCGACCTCGAAGCCGGTGGCGCGCTGGCGGTCGTACTCGATGCCGTTGTGCATCCGCAGGTTGGGGTCGACGTTGCCGTCGACGATCAGCGCGCGGACCTTGTCCGGGTACATGCCGGCGTAGGTGGCGCCGATCAGGGTGCCGTAGGAGAAGCCGACGAAGTTCAGCTTGGTGTCGCCGACGGCGCGGCGCATCCGGTCGAGGTCGCGGACCACGTTGATGGTCGACATGTGCTCGATGAGCGGGCCGGCGTTGCGCGAGCAGGCGTCGCTGTAGTCCTCGGTGGCGTCGATGGTCTGGGCTATCTCCGCCTTGGTCACCGGGACGCCGACCATCCGGTCGTTGACGCCGGCGGCCTCCTCGTCGGTGGTGAAGCACTTGAGCGGGTTGCTGCGCTCCACGCCGCGCGGGTCGAAGCCGATCTGGTCGAAGCGGTCCTGGACGTCCTTGCCGAAGCGGGTGGTGGTCGCCCACATGTAGCCGCTGCCGCCCGGCCCGCCGGGGTTGATGAAGAGCGAGCCGATCCGCTTGGCCGGGTCGCTCGCGCGGCGGCGCATCATCGCGATGCCGGTGGTCTCGCCGTTGGGGTGGTCGTAGTCGAGCGGCACCTGGTAGACGGCGCAGTCGTAGATCTTCGGGTCCGGCTGGCTCGGATCGGGATTGCACGGCTTCCAGTCGACCGGTGCCACCTTGGCCTCGGGCGCCGGGCCGGCGGACGGGGCGGCGACGGCCGCCGCGGCCGAGCCGGCGACGAGGGCGAGGGCACTGGTGACCGCCAGTGCCGCGCTGGTGATACGGGACACGAAACCTCCTCCGGTTCTGCAAACCCGCACAGCCTGTCAGTACTCGATCAGCAGGGGAAGACGTGTGCGACGGGAGATTCTTGCGGGATCGGCCCGAGGGGGCGTCAATCCGTGGTTCCAGCGGCTGATTGACGGGAAACAGTGCGGTCGATGGCTGAAGATCATCATTCACCGTATGCTCTGGCAGGCTGTCATGCGCCTCAGCAGGCCTCAGCAGGCCTCGGCGAGCGCCCCGGTGGTGACCGGCGTCCGCCACGGGCGGTCGCGCTCGGCCCGGCGCACGGCCGGGCCCATGGCGCAGCCGGCGGCCAGGAAGAGCCCGCCGAGCAGCAGCCAGCCAGGGCCGCCGCCGTCCAGCAGCAGCGTGGTCAGCAGCAGCGGTCCGGCCGTGCGGGCCACCGCCACGCCGGTGCCGAAGAAGCCCTGGTACTGGCCGAGCCGGTCGGCCGGGGCGAGGTCGAAGCCGATCTGCCAGGACCCGGCGGACTGCTTCATCTCGCCGACCACCTGGAGCACCGCCCCGGCCACCAGCAGAGCCGCCGTCACCCAGAGCGGGGCCGTCGCGGCGGACAGCGCGAAGACCGCGCAGGAGGCGAGCAGCACCGCCCCGGCCTGCCGGACGGTCCGGGCGGCCGAGCGCAGTCCGGTGACGGCACGGGCGGTGCGGACCTGGAAGAGCGTCACGCCGAGGGTGTTGAGCACGAACAGGCCCGAACCGAGCCAGCCGAGCTGCGGGGCCCGGTCCGCGATCCACAGCGGGATCACCAGGCTGAGCAGCGGCATCCGCAGCAGCAGGACGGTGTTGACCAGCGCCACGAGCACGTAGCGACGGTCCGCCAGTACCGCGAACCCGCCGTCCCGGGCCGGGCGGCCCTGGCCGGTCCGCGCGGTGGCCGGGGTCGACACGGGCGCCGACCCGGGCGCCGACCCGGGCACGACGGGCAGCCGCAGCAGGAGCAGACCCGTCGTCAGGAAGCCCAGGGCGGTGAGTGCGAACGCGGCGAGGAAGGCGCCCCTGGTCCCGACCGTCAGCGCGACGCCGCCGAGCGCGGCGCCCACCGCCAGCCCGGCGTTGAGGGTGGCCTGCAGCCGGGCCAGCGCCGCCGTCCGCTCCCCCTCCGGGACCAGCCCGCCGACCAGCGCCTGCCGGGCCGCGCCCAGCCCGGACTGGGCGGTCGCGTAGAGGCAGGCGGCGGCCAGGAACGGCAGGAAGGAGCGGACCGTCAGGAAGGAGGCCACCACCACCGCCGTGCCGAGGGCGAGCGCCGCCGCCGTGCCGCGCGGTCCGCGCCGGTCGGCGAGGTGGCCGAGCGGCACCCCGGCGAGCGAGCCGATCGCCCAGGCCACCGCGAGGCCGAGGCCGAGCCGGGTGGGCGAGAGGCCGACGATCCGGGTGAAGTACAGCGCCGAGCTGGTGTAGTACGCGCCGTCGCCGATCGCGCTCACCAACTGCGCGATGGCGAGCGTGCGTCGGGCCGGGGAGGCGGGGCGGAGACGGAACGGCACGGTACTCCCTGGGTGGTGGCGGGCGGCGTGGGACCCTCAGTCTCGAACACCGGCGGACCGTCCGACAGGGCCAGTGATCATCGATGATCTTGGGCCACTTCGGTCCCTCGGGGCGCCCGGGCGACCCCCGGCGCCCGCCGGTGCCCCCGTCCGCCCCCTCGGCCGGACGCGCGCCCCCGGGGCGCGGACCGCCGGACGAATCCACCCCGCGCCGTGCCCGGCGCGGCCCGCGCCCTCCGTGTCCGTCCCGTCCGACGTCCGCTCAGCTGTCCGATCCCCTCCCCCGGCTGTCCGATCCCGCCCCGGAAAGCCGTGTTGACCGGCCAGTAGGGCCCTCCTATGCTCATCCGCGTTCTCGTTCGCGATCGTGGACACGACCAAGACGTGCACGCCCCGCGAGCGCCGTCCGGCACCGCGGCGGGAGCGTCGCGGCTCCCGTCCGGCGGAAGCCGGCACCCGGCGAGAAGGGCTCTCCCATCAGCACCTCCACCGCGCCCCCGGGCGACCCGGGCCCCGCCGCCGAGCAGCGGGCCGCGGCCACGGACCGCCGCCGCTTCCTGACGTACCTGCTCGCCGCGCCGACCCTCACCGTCGCCGCCCGGGCCGGCCTCGACGCCGCCGCGCCCGCCACCGCCCGGGCCGCCGGGGCGGCGGTACCCGCGCGGCCGTCCGCCGCCCCGGCCCCGCTGCTCGGGCTGCCCGGCATCCCGGACATCGTCGACCTCGGCCAGGCGCTCCAGCTCGCCGGGCTGCCCACCTCGCACCTGCTCGTCCTGGAGATCACCGCCGCCGGCCGCGCCGTCCTCCACCTGCCCCGGCTGGAGGTCGGGCAGGGCCTCACCACCACGGTCGCGATGATGGTGGCCGAGGAGCTCGACGCCCGCCTCGCCGACGTCGAGGTCCCGCTCTCCGACAGCCGTCCCGACCTGCTCTTCAACCAGCTCACCGGCGCCTCCAACTCGGTCCGCACGCTGTACGACCCGGTGCGCGCCGTGGCCGCCGCCGCCCGGGCCCGGCTGGTCACCGCGGCCGCCCGGCGCTGGTCGCTGCCGGCCGACACCCTGCGCACCGCCGACTCCGCCGTACTCGCCCCCGACGGCCGCCGGGCCGGCTACGGCGAACTCGCCGCCGCGGCCGCCGGTATCGCGGTGCCCGCCGTCCCCGCCACCCCCAAGCCCGCCGAGCAGCGCCGGGTGATCGGCCGCCCCACCGGCCGGATCGACGCCCGCGACATCGTCACCGGCCGCGCCCAGTACGCCGGCGACCTCGCCGTGCCCGGCGCCGTGCCGACCGTGGTCGCCCGCCCCACCACCATCAACGGCACCCTGGCCACCCTGGACGCCTCCGCCGCCCGCGCGATGCCCGGCGTGCTCGCCGTGGTGACGGTCCCGACCGGGGTCGCCGTCCTCGCCGAAACGTTCGACCAGGCGCTCAGGGCCCGCGACGCGCTGCGCACCAGCTGGCATCCCGGCCCGGTCGCCGCGCTCTCCGACGCCGACATCCGGCAGCGGCTGCGCGGCGCGCACGCCCCGTTCCTGGTGCCCCCGCTGCTCACCCAGTACGTGGACGGCGAGTTCGACTTCGCCTTCGTCAACCACGCGCCGATGGAGGTGCTGACGGCGATCGCCGACGTCCGTGCGAACCGCGCCGAGCTCTGGTTCGCCGCGCAGACCCCGATCGTCGCGCAGCAGACCATCGCCGCCGCACTCGGCCTGCCGCAGGACGCGGTGACCGTGCACGTGGTGCGCGGCGGCGGATCGTTCGGCCGCCGGCTGTTCTACGACGCCGCGCTGGAGGCCGCGTTGATCTCCCGCGCGGCCGGCCGCCCGGTCAAGCTGATGTGGACCCGCAACGACGACATGCGGCACGGCCGGATGCGCCCCGCCACCCACCACCGCATCCGCGCCACCTACGGCCTCGGCCAGGTACTCAGCTACGAGCACCGCGCCGCCACCGTGACGACCGACTTCGGCCACGGCCTCGGCGAGGCGCTCACCGCCGCCGGCTTCCAGCTGGAGGTCGCCGGGCTCTCCGTCGCCCAGGCGTTCTTCCTGCTCAGCCAGAGCAACCCGTACGACGTCGGCGTCCCCACCCAGGTGCTCGCCGAGGTGCCGCTGAGGATCCCGACCGGCAGCTGGCGCTCCGTCTACTCCGGCACCGTACGGGTGGCCGACGAGATCATGACCGACGAGCTCGCCCGCCGCTTCGGCCAGGACCCGGTGGCCTTCCGCCGCGCCCGGCTGCGCGACCCGGCCGGGCGGGCCGTGCTCGACACGGTCGCCCGGGCCGGCCGGTGGGGCCGCGCCATGCCGGCCGGCCAGGCCCAGGGCATCGGCTACCACGCCGAGAACGGCGGCCGCACCGCCTACCTGGTCGAACTCGACGCCTCGGAACCCACCCAGCCCCGGGTCACCAAGGCGGTGATCGCCGCCGACCTCGGCACGGTGATCAACCCGACCGGCCTGGAGGCCCAGCTGACCGGCGCGCTGATCGACGGCATCTCGGTGATCCTGCAGGCCGGCAACCACATCGACCACGGCGCCGTCCGCGAGGGCAGCTACGGCGACTTCCACTACGCGCGGCAGAAGCACAGCCCGCCGGTGGTCGAGATCCACCTGCTGCCGCCGAGCGGACCGCCGGGCGGCGCGGGCGAACTCGGCGTCCCGGCGGCCTCCGCCGCGGTGGCCAACGCCTACGCCCGGGCGACCGGCACCGGCCCGCGCTCCTTCCCGATCAACTTCTGACAGCCGGACGGGCATCCCCGCCCGCCGACCCCGCCCGCCGACCCCGAGGAACCCGCCCTCCCATGCCCAGCCACACCTTCGTCCTCAACGGCCGGCCGATCACCGTCGAGGCACCGGACGACATGCCGCTGCTCTGGGTGCTGCGCGACAAGCTCGGCGTCACCGGTCCCAAGTACGGCTGCGGGGTCGGCGTCTGCCGCGCCTGCACCAGCCACCTGGACGGCGAGGAGATCCAGCCCTGCATCGTGCCGGTCAAGGACTGCGCGGACCGCCGGGTCACCACCATCGAGGGCCTCGCCGACGGCGACACCCTGCACCCCGTCCAGGAGGTCTGGCTGGAGTGCGACGTCGCCCAGTGCGGCTTCTGCCAGCCCGGCCAGATCATGACGGCGGTCGCCCTGCTGCGCCGCAACCCGGCGCCGACCGACGCCGACATCGACCGGATCCAGAACATCTGCCGCTGCGGCAGCTACCCGCGGATCCGCGAGGCCATCAAGCGGGCCGCCGCCCGCACCGCCGCCGCGGGCGGCCGAGCGGCCGACCGCGCGGGTGGCTGAACCACCGGGTCAGGACTGGTCCCAGGCATCGACGGTCAGCAGCGCGTCCGGCGGGCAGGCGGCCACCCGCTCGGGGTGCGGCTCGCACGACGGGTGGCCGGCGTCGAACACCGAGCCGTCGGCCAGCAGCGGCAGGACCTCCTCGGCCCGGACGACGTAACGCAGCGGGTAGCCGTCGAACCGCAGCTGTTCGGCCCGTCCCGCCGCGGCCAGCGCCGCGATCCAGTCGAGACCGTCGAGGCCGCTCTCCCACTGGGCGAGTACCTCGCCCTTGCCGTCCCCCACGGCCGGAGCCGTGACCACGAACCACCAACCGAGCATGCGACGCCTCCCCCCGCGGTGCTCCGCGCACCACGGGGGGAGGCTACGCCACGGGTCCGTCAGGGGACGAGCACCAGCCGGATCGGGTTGCCCTTCTTCTGCTCCAGGGCCTCGACCGCCTCGGCGGCCTCGGCCAGCGGGAAGGTGCCGCTGACCGAGCGGGAGAACTCCAGCCGGCCGCCGCGGACCAGGTCGACCAGGTCGACCACGTCCTTGCCCTCCGAGCCGTAGTGGCCGCGGATCTGCTGGCGCAGGTAGCTGACCAGGGTGCCGTTGGTGATCGTCAGCGGCTGGTTGGTCAGGCCCACCAGCACCAGGCGGCCCTGCTCACCGAGCGCGGCCATCGCCTGCTCGCGGACCGGGGCCACCCCGGCGAAGTCGAACGCGGCGGCCAGCGGGCGGCCCCGGGTCGCGGCGCGCAGCCGGTCGGCGAACTCCGGGTCGCCCGGGTCGAGGGCGGCGTCGGCGCCGAAGGCGAGCGCCCGCTCACGGGCGGCGGGCAGCGGGTCGACCGCCACGATCGGGTGGGCGCCGATGCCGCGCAGCAGCTGGACGCCGTGGGCGCCGAGCCCGCCCACGCCCCAGACGCCGACGGCCTCGGCCGGGCGGACGGCGCCGGTGCCGGTGATCGCGGCCCACGGGGTGGAGACCGCGTCCGGGATGAAGCAGGCCTGCTCGAACGGCAGCTCGTCGGGGATCGGCACCAGGGTCTCCACGGTGGCCAGGGCGTACTCGGCCCAGCCGCCGTCGTAGTCGACGCCCCGGGTGAGGACGACGCCGTCCCGGGACTCCCCGGCCTGGAGCAGCACCCGGTCGCCGACGGCGGCCGTGGTGACGCCCTCGCCCAGGACGTGCACGGTGCCCGCGACCTCGTGGCCGAGGGTGACCTTGTCGCCCCGCAGGTGCAGCGGCTTGAGCATGCCCTCGATCAGGTGAACGTCGGAGAGGCAGACGCCGGCGGCGCCGACCTTGATGAGGACCTGGCCCGGCCCCGGCGTGGGCACGGGCACCTCCTCGACGGCGAAGGCGCCCTTCGCGACGTCGAGCCGGCCGGCGAGCATCGTGGCGGTCATCCCGGTTCCCTTTCGCAGGGGGTGGCGCGGTCGGCGGGCCGCACCATCCGAACTTACTTGTTGTTCAACAAGCAAGTTCCACCCTAGCATGGTGGTATGTCCACGCACGCTTCCCCGACGGAGTCCTCCCCCGCACCGGCCGACCGGCCCGAGCCGCCGCGCCGCACCCAGGCCGAGCGCCGCGCGCGCGCCGAGCACGCGCTGCTCGCCGCCGCCGCACGCCTGGTCGCCGAGCACGGCAGCGCCGGGGTGACCCTCGCCCGGGTCGGCGAGGAGGCCGGCTTCAGCCGGGGCCTGGCCTCGCACTACTTCGGCTCCAAGGGCGCCCTGCTGGCCCGGCTCCAGGAGGAGGCGCTCGCCGAGGCGATGGCCGCCGCCGCGCCGGAGCGCAGCGGCGCGGGCGCCGTGCGGGAGCTGTGCGCCTTCACCCAGGCCTGCCTCGACGGGGTGCGCCACCCGACCGACCTCGGCCGGGCCTTCGTGGTGCTGGGCGCCGAGGCGCTCGCCGGATCCTCCGAACTCACCGACGCCGTAGCCAGGTTGGACGCCCGGATGCGCACCTGGGTGGCCGAGGTGGTCCGCCAGGGCGCGGCCGACGGCGAGGTGCGGGCGGAGGTCGACCCGGACGCGGCCGCCACGGCGGTGGTCGGGCTGCTCAAGGGCCTGATCGTCCAGGCCGCCACCGCCCCCGGGACCCTCGCCCTCGACCGCGCCACCGCCGAGGCCCAGCGCTGGATCCGCCTCGCCCTCACCTCCGCCTGACCCGCCCCCCGACGGACGACGGCCGGCAGAAAGCGGCCTACGGGCGACGGTCCGTGAGACGCCCCTAGCCGCCGACAACCCGCCCCACCTAGGGTGATCCGACGTCACGACCGTTGACCCGAGGGGTGGATGACGATGATCCGGCGCCGTTCGCTGCTGACCGCCGCGGGGCTGGGAGGCGTGGCGCTCGCGCTGCCGGCCTCGGCCGTCGGGGCCGCGCCCGGGCCCGGCGGCGCCCCGGCGCCGATCGACCTTCCGGCACCGACCGTGGGGCACCCGGTCGGCACGGTGTCGCTGCACCTGGTCGACGAGGGCCGGCAGGACCCGTTCGCCCCCACGCCGCGGCCGCGCGAGCTGATGGTGCAGCTCTGGTACCCCGCGGCGGGCGCCGCCGGGCGCCCGCGTGCGCCGTACGCCACGGCGCGGGTGGCGGAGGTGATGGAGCAGGACTCCTTCCTGGACCCGGGCACCCTCACCCGGATGCGCCCCACGGCGCGGCTCGGTGCGCCGGCGCTCCCGGGCGCGCTGCCGTTGCTGCTGCTCGGCCACGGCCGGAAGGGCGGGCGCAGCAACTGCACCGCACTGGCGGAGGACTTGGCGGCGCACGGCTATCTGGTCGCCTCGCTCGACCACACCTACGACGCGGCCGCCGTCGAGTTCCCGGACGGCCGGGTGGTGCGCAGCGTGCTGGAGGACGAGCCGGCCGACTGGGACGCAGCCGAGCAGAAGGAGGTCTCCGCCCGGGTGGCCGACCTCCGCTTCGTCACCACGGAGTTGACCACCGGCGGGTCGGCGCTCCGGCCCCCGGGGCTGCCGTGCGCCGACCCGCGCCGGATCGGCGTGTTCGGCCACTCGATGGGCGGTGCGGCCGCCGCCGAGGCCGTGCGGCAGGACCGCCGGTTCGCGGCCGGGCTCGACATGGACGGCGGCTTCTTCGGCTCGCCGGTGGCGGACGAGGGACTGGACCGGCCGTTCCTGCTGCTCACCGCCCTGGCGGAGCACGACACCTGGCGGCGCTGGCGCTCCCACCAGCAGGGCTGGGGAAGGCAGTTGCGGCAGCGCGACTCCGGTCACCTCAGCTTCACCGACCGGCCGTACTCGGCCGGGCCGGGCCACGCCGCCGACCGCATGTCGCCGGAGCTCTACTCCGCGCTGTTCGGCACCATCGCCCCGGCCCGCTCCACCGCGCTGGCCCGCGCCTACGTGCGCGCGCACTTCGACCGGTTCCTGCGCGGGCGCCCGTCGCCGCTGCTGGACGCGCCCTCGCCGCGCCACCCGGAGATCTCCTTCGTCTGGAGCCGCGGCTGAGCCGCCTCCCGCACTACGCGCCGGCCTCCGGGTCGCGGCCGAAGAAGCCGGCGAGCCGGTCGTACACCGGCGCGTCGTCGGCGACCGCGACCTCCGGTCCGAAGGCGTGCCGCTCCTCCTCGCTCCCCCGGTACTCCGGCCGCAGCGCGCCGCGCCCCCAGGCGAGCGAGGCCTCGGCGACCTCGTGGTCCAGCCCCGCCGTGGACTGGCCGGTGGCGCGGGCCAGGTCCCAGGCGTGCACGGCGAACTCGGCGATCTGCTGGTCCACCGGGAAGCGGGCCGGCAGCTCGCCGACGCCGGGGACCTCGATGACGCCGTCGAGGTCCCCGGCCTCGCGCCAGGCGGCCACCAGCCGCTCGGCGCCGGCCTCGAAGGGGTGCAGCCAGTCCTCCTCGACCCGCTCGAAGGGCTCCGACCAGTCGGGCGCGCCGCCCTCCGCCCGGACGGTGAACTGCCGCAGGTCGTGCAGCAGATGGCCGACCAGCTGCCCGACGTCCCAGGAGCGGCAGGCGGTCGGGTGGCCGGCCTGCTCGACCCCGGCTCCGTCGATCAGGCCGGCGGTCTGCGCGAGGGCCCGGGCGAGCAGCTCGATCGGGTCTTCCACTCCGGTCATGACGCACCTCTCCGTCGTCGGGGCCGCACCGGCCCCTCACTCGGGACCCGGGCGCCGGCGCACGCCGCGGACGCGCGCCCGCACCCGTGGTCGGACCGGCCGATCGTAAACGCGGGCACCGGCAACCGGCCCGGAGCAACACCCCGAGCCGGCCGCCGGCCGCTGGGTCAGGCGGCGAAGCCGCCGTCCACCGCGATCTCCGCGCCGGTGATGTAGCGGCCCTCCGCGCCCGCCAGGTGCGCGACGGTCGCGGCGACGTCGGCCGGGCGCCCGAAGCCGCCGAGCGCGGTGAAGCCGGCCTGGAACCCGGCCGACGGCCCGTCGGCCGGGTTCATGTCGGTGTCGATCGGGCCGGGGTGGACCACGTTGACGGTGATCCCGCGCGGGCCCAGCTCGCGGGCCAGCGCCTTGGTGAGCCCGATCACGGCGGCCTTGCTGGTCGCGTAGAGGCTGCCGCCGGGGAAGGCGGCCCGCTTGGCCATGCAGCTGCCGACGGTCACGATCCGGCCGCCCTCGGCCAGGTGGGCGACGGCGGCCCGGGCGTACAGGTACGGCGCGCGGACGTTGACGTCCAGCACCCGGTCGACGTCGGCCGGACCGGTCTCCTCGATCGGGGCGACGAAGCCCGCCCCGGCGTTGTTGACCAGGATGTCGAGCCGTCCGAACCGCTCGGCGACCGCCTCGACGACGGCGCTCACCTCCTGCGGGTCCGCACTGTCGGCCCGGACCGCCCAGCCGCGCCGGCCCATCGCGGTGATCTTGGCCGCGACCGCCTCGGCCCGTTCGGCGCTGCCCAGGTAGGTCACCGCCACGTCGGCACCGTCCTCGGCGAGCCGCAGTGCCACGGCCTCCCCGATGCCGCGGCTGCCGCCGGTCACCAGGGCCACCTTGCCGTCGAGCTTCGCGAGCGTGGTCGTCGTCATATCGTCAGAACTCCTCAAGTCGTTCGCGGACATGACTCGATCCTCGGCCCGCGCCGCGCCTGAGTCCGGCGGTATTCGGACGCCGCGTTCAACGTTCAACCACCACCGGTCGGCGCACCTTCGGACGGCCCACGGCAACGGCCCACGACAAGCCGTGCGGCCACCCCTGGGGCAAGGGGTGGCCGCACGGGACCCCGGGCAGGGGGTGCCGGGGAGTACCGATCGCTCGGTGGAACGGGGGACGGCGGACGGTGTCAGAAGGACAGGGTCTGGCCGGGGAAGATCAGGTTCGGGTTGGCGCCGATCGCCTTGATGTTGCGGGCGTGCAGCCCGGCCGGGTCGAGGCCGAACTTGGCCGCGATGCCGCTCAGCGTGTCGCCGCTCTTGACGGTGTAGCCGCCGCTCGTGGGGTTCTTCTCGGGCGCGGCGGGCGCGGCAGCGGGGGCCGCGGGCTTCGCTGCGCCCTGGGAGGGGGCCTGGGACGGGGTGCCCGGCGCCTTGCGGGAGGTCGGCTTCTGGCCCTGGGCCGGCGCCTTGGCGGGGGCCTTGGCGGGGGCCTTGGCGGGGGCCTGCTTGGCCGGGGCCTGCTTGGCCGGCTGCTGCGCCGGGGCGGGCGCGTCGGACGTGTCGGGCGCGTCGACGACGGCCGGCGCGCCGCCCCGGCTGAGGCCCGCCTTCGCCGAGCAGACCGGCCAGGCGCCCGGGCCCTGCTTGGCGAGGACCTTCTCCGCGACCGAGATCTGCTGCTCCCGGCTCGCCTGGTGGGCCTGCGGGGCGTACGCGGTGCCGCCGTACGAACGCCAGGTGGACGGGGTGAACTGGAGCCCGCCGTAGAAGCCGTTGCCGGTGCTGATGCCCCAGTTGCCGCCGCTCTCGCACCGGGCGACGGCGTCCCAGGACGAGGCGGGGGCGGCAGCGGCCGAGGTGGCCGTGACGAGGCCAGCCACCGGCAGCGCCACGGCGGCGCCCGCCACGACAGCGAGCCGGACCCGGTTGCGCCTGGCCGTGCCGTTGGTGCCGGTGGTGGTGCTGTCGACGGTGCTGGAAGCGGCGGTCTCGTGACGGGGATTCATGGAATTCCTCTCGACAAGCCCCGGGCAGGCGTGCGGAACCAGGCCCCTGCCGGGGCCGGCTGTCGCTCCCTCACTCGGTGGGCGGCCGAGCACGCGTCCGACGTGCCGTGCCGCCCCGGCCACCCTCCGCTCGCCGACGGCCTGCGCGAGCCGGCCGCGTCGACGGGCACCGCCCTCGCGCCGGTGGTCAGTCGGCGGGCCGTGCATCGGGGGTGAACCCGGGTGGTGCTCGTTGCACCGCCAACGAAGCTAAGGGCGCCCACCGGGCGGCACAAGCAATTCTTGGACGCCGCAGGTCAGTTGACTGTTACCGGCGGTATCGATCATGTAACCGACCGGGAAACGACCGGCTTTGACCGGATTTCCCGACCCAAACGGTCGTTTTCCGTGCCGTCACTCACACCCGGCCGGCCCCCGCGCCACCCGCGTCATCGACAAATCGCTACGGTCATCTGACGCGCCGTCATCGCACCAATCGGAGTTCCCGATTCCACCCGCCGGCGATGTGGCGTTCACCACTCCAGCTACGGTGAGTGAGCAAAAAATCGCTCAGCGCATGGCACACGACCCGTCCGCGCACGGACCGAACGGGCCGTCAACCCACCGTTGCCCCCGGGCCCGGCACCGACGCGGACCCCCGGCGCCTCGGCTCAGCCGACGCCGTCCAGCCCCGCGTCCCGGGCCAGCAGCGCCGCCTGCACCCGGTTGTCGCACCCCAGCTTGGCCAGGATCCGGCTGACGTACGTCTTCACCGTCGCCTCGCTCATGTGGATCCGGGCGCCGGCGTCCGCGTTGGACAGCCCCTCCCCGAGCAGCGCCAGGACCTCCAGCTCCCGCTCGGTCAGCACCTCCAGCCGCTGCCGGGCCCGCGCCCCGCGGGCCGCGGCCGGCCCGGCCTGTCCGCCCGCCAGCGAGTCCACGATGTGCCGGGTCGCGGCCGGCGACAGGAAGGCGTGCCCGGTGGCCGCCGCCCGGACGGCCTGGATCAGCTCACCCGGCGCGGTGTCCTTCAACAGGAAGCCCGCACCGCCGTCGCTCACGGCGCGCAGCACGTTCTCGCGCTCCCCGAAGGTGGTGAGGATCAGCGCCCGCGCGCCGGGGGCGACCCTCGGCAGCTCGGCGAGCGCCGTCAGCCCGTCCATCACCGGCATCTGGATGTCCAGCAGGACGACGTCCACCCGGTGCGCCCGGGCCAGCTCCAGCGCCTGCCGGCCGTCGGCGGCCTCCGCCACCACGTCGATGTCGGCGGCGGAGGACAGGATCATCCTGATCCCGGCCCGGATGAGCGGCTCGTCATCGGCGACGAGGACTCGGATCACTGCTGGCCATCCCCTTAGTACTGGTCCTGACAGCGCGCCACCGCACCCGCCGGCGGCACCGGGGACCATCCTCACACCCGCGCCGGTCAGCTGTTCACCCGGTAGTGCTGCTTGTCGACCAGCACCCCGTCCTTGAAGCAGAACCGGTAGGCGGGCTGCTCGTTCCAGCCGCCCGACGAGTCCTCGGCGAGGAAGTAGCGGCAGACCGACCCGACCGGCGGGGTGGGGCCGGTGCCCCGCAGGTTCTGGGTGAAGAAGTCGCTGCCGGGCGGCAGCTGCCGGGTGACCTCCTCCTCCGGGGCACCGAGCCGCACCGCCTCGTACGCCGCCTGCGACATCGTGGAGTCCTCGGCGGAGCGGATGAAGCCGATGACGCCCCAGACCAGCAGGCCGAGGACGGCCAGCAGTACCGCCGCGGCACCGACCGCGCAGCCGAGCGCCGGGCTCCGGCGCTTCGCCGGCGCGGCGCCGACCGGCGGCACGCCGTCGAGCGCCCAGGCAGGCGCCCCCGCCGCGCCCGCCGCTCCGTCCGCCCCCCACGTGCCGTCCGCTCCGGCGCCCGCGGCCGGGCTCCCGGTGTCGGCCGGATTCTCCGCGCCCTCGTAGGGCAGCACCGCCGCCAGCCGGAACCCCGCCTCCGCCGTCGGTCCGGCGTGCACCATGCCGCCGACCAGCCGGGCCCGCTCCCGCAGACCGGTCAGCCCCTGGCCCCCGCTGACCGCCGGCACGGCGCCGCCGGAGCGCACGCCCACCGGCTCGGGCGCCGCCGGGTTCACCACCTCCACCACCAGCGCGTCCGGCTCGTACCGGAGCGCGACCGTGATCGGCGCGCCGGGGGCGTGCTTGTGCGCATTGGTGAGCGCTTCCTGAACGACCCGGTACGCCGCGTGACCGGCAACCGCGGTCAGCGGACGGCGCTCGCCCTCCCGCGCCAGGGCGACCACGGTGCCGGCCGCCCGGGAGGAGGAGACCAGCCCCTCGATCCCCTCCACCCCGCCCGTCCCGGCGCCCCCGGCCCCGGCCTCCGCCGCCGGCGAGCCGCCGACCGCCGCCCCGGCACCCGGCCCGGACGGCGCCGCCGTCGACTCGTCGTGCAGCACCCCCACCACCTCGCGCAGCTCGCGCATCGCGGTGACGGCCGCCATCCGCAGCACCCCGACCGCCTCGCGCTGCCGGTCGGTGAGCGTCCGGTCGACCTCCAGCGCCCCCGTGTGCACCGAGATCAGGGCCAGCTGGTGGCCCAGGCTGTCGTGCATGTCCTGGGCGATCCGGTGCCGCTCGCGCAGCCGCGCCTGGTGCGCGACCATGGCGTGCTCGCGCAGCAACTGCTCGTTGCGCTCGCGCAGCGCGTCCATCAGCTCCCGGCGCTGCGCCCGGTAGCGGCCCCAGAGCGCGGGCAGCACCGCGAACAGCAGGTAGCCGCCCAGCGAGAACCCGATGACGAGCTTGGCCGGCAGCTCCCCGGCGTCCTTCACCACGCCCAGGACCGTCATCAGCACCCAGCCGACGACGAAGGACCCGACCAGCACCCCGACCCGGCGCACCCGGGCGCCGGCCGACCAGCCGACGCAGACCGTCAGCGGCAACGGCCCGCCACCGAACCCGCTGGCCGCCGCGGTGAGCACCAGCACGGTCGCGGGCAAGCCGCGGCGCAGCAGGAAGAGGACGGCGACCGCCACTCCCATCACCAGCTCGAATCCGGAGCGGGAGGCCACCTCGATCAGCGCGGCGACCCCACCAAGCAGGAGCGCCCCCACCCCTTCACGGAGCACGGTCCCGAACCGCCAGGGCCCGGGCAGCGCCGTCCGTACCGCCTTCGACCAGGCTCTCGCTATGACGTCCACGCGTCGAGGCTAGCCAAGCGCTCGTGCCCGGCACCGCCACCGTTCGTCGCGGCCGGGGCCGACGAAAGTCGCTCGGCCGCGGCCCCCGGGGTCCTCGCCCCGGCTCACCGGTAGGCGGTGAGCAGCAGCGCGATGTCGTCCACCCGGTGCGTCGAGCCGAGCTCGTACAGCACCCGCTCGGCCAGCCCGTCCGGCCCCTCCGCCGCCAGCCACCCGGCGTCCGGGCCCGCCAGGGCGGCACACAGCCGCTCCACGCCCTCGTCGATCGCCACGGCCGGGTCCTCCACCAGCCCGTCCGTGTACAGCGCGAGCACCGAGCCGGGCTCCAGGGTCAGCGGGCTGACCGGGTACGCGGCGGCCCTGTCCACCCCGAGCAGCGGTCCGCCCGGCACCTCCAGCGCCTCCGTCCGCCCGTCCGGGTGCCGCAGCACCGGCGGCACGTGGCCGGCCCGGGCGACCAGGGCGGTGCCCTCCGCGGGAGTGAGCCGGACCAGGCAGCAGCTGGCGAGCAGCCCGGGGTCGAGGTCCAGCAGCTGCTGATTGGTGCGGGCCAGCACCTCGTCCGGCGGGTGGCCGCCGGTGGTGAAGGCGCGGACGGCGCTGCGCAGCTGGCCCATGGTGGCGGCCGCGCCGACGCTGTGGCCCTCGACGTCCCCGATCACCAGGCAGAGGTCCCGGCCGGTGACCACGGCGTCGTACCAGTCACCGCCGATCTCCATGCCCTGGGTGCCGGGCAGGTAGCGGGCCGCGATCCCGACCCGCTCCACGCGCGGCAGCCGGTGCGGGAGCAGCGCCTGCTGGAGGCCGCGGGCCAGGGTGAACTCGGCGTCGTACAGCCGGGCACGCTCCAGCGCCTGGGCGATGAAGCCGGCCAGCGCGGTGAGCAGGCCGCGCTCCTCCAGGGTGAAGACGCGGGGCCGGTCGAAGCCGAGGATGAAGCTGCCGACCGGGTGGCCGGAGGCGATCAGCGGCAGGAACGCCCACGCCCCCATGTCGTCCAGGGTGAGGTCGGGGTAGGCGGCGGCCAGCTCGTCGACGGACTCGAAGAAGATCGGGGTACCGGTGCTGAGGGTCTCGGCGCCGGGCACCCGGGCGCCGATCGGGATGCCCTCGAAGCGGTCGAGGAAGCCCTCGGGGTAGCCGCTCTGCGAGACCAGGTGCAGCCGCTTCTCCCGGACGGCGTAGACCGCGAGCTCCTGTCCGCCGAGCGCCGGCAGGATCTCGTCGGCCACCGCCCGGAACACCTCGCGGGCGGTGACCGCCTCGCTCAGCGCGCTGGCCAGCTGGAGCAGGTGGTACATGGCGCCGAGGCCGGTCCAGGTGCCGGGCGGGGCGGGTTCGGCCGGTGCGACGGCGCTGCCCGGGGGCGGTTCGGCGGCGACCACCCGGCCGGTGACGCCGTGCGCGTCGGGGTAGAGCGAGAACGCCAGCCAGTTGTCCGGCGGGCGCAGCGCGAGGAACGCGGTGGGCTGCTGGGAGAGCAGCGCGGCCCGGTAGCGGTTCTCGTACACCGGGTCGGAGAGCCAGGTCAGCACCTGCCAGGGGTGGTGGCCGACCAGGTCCTCGCGGCGGGCCTGGAGCAGCAGCTCGACGCTGTGGTTGGCGTAGGTGATCCGGCCGTCCGGGTCGAGCGAGAAGACGCCCTCGCGCAGGCGCTCGACCGCGGCGGCCGCGGCGGTGCCGGTGCGGGTGTCGAGGACGGCGCCGACCAGCCGGCCCCAGGTGTGCGGGCCGTTGTGCGGCGCGCGGGCCCAGAGTTCGACGGGATAGGGGTGGCCGTCGCGGTCCAGCACCCGTACCCGGGCGGCGAGCACCCGGTCCCCGTCGAGGGCACCGCGCACGGCGGCCCGGAACTCGGGCAGGTCGCCGGGGGCGATCCGGGCGGACAGGGTGTCGGCCCGGCCGTCGAAGTCGCCGGGGGCGAGGCCGAAGATCTCGCAGAACTGGTCGTCGGCGGTCACCGCGCCGGCCAGCACGTCCCAGTCGAACAGGCCCACCCGGGTGGTGGGCGCGGACGGCGGGGTGAGTTCGACGACCGTGGTGTCGCCGTTCGGCTCCACCACGTGGCCGTCCGCCTCCAGCGCGGCCAGCCCGTCGGCCAGCCGGTCGGCCACCGCGCGCAGATGGCGGCGCGCGCCCTCGGGCACGCCGTCGCCCGAGGCCGGCCACAGCACGCCCAGCACCCCGTACGTCTCGCCGCCCGCCCGGACCGGCACCCAGGCGGAGGCGAAGTCGTACGGCAGGCCGAGGGCGAGCTGCGGGAAGCGGCGCATGGTGTCCTCGGTGTCGGCGAGCAGCACCGTGCGGCCGGTGCGGTAGCCGACCGCGACCGGCAGCGGCCCGGCGGCGGCGATCCGCCGGAACGGGGCGAGGACCGACAGCGGCACGCCCGCGACGGCGCACAGCACCAGCGAGCGGCGGTCGCGCGAGCGCAGGTGGAGGGTCGCGCCGTGGGCGTCGGTGCCGCCGAGCACCGTGCGCACGGCGGAGGTCAGCAGGGCGTCCCGGTCGCGGACCGCCTGCTCGTCCGGGGACGGCCCGGCGTGCGGGCGCAGGCGGTGCGGACCGGGTCCCACCGCCCGGGCACCGCCGCCGCTCGGTCGCGGACCGGGCGGGTCCGCCGGCACACCCTCGCGCATCCTCTCTTGCTACGCCGGGCCCCGGGGGCTGTCAAGGCGAGCCCCACCCGCCCCGGGGTGCCCGCCGGGCCCGGCTGCGCCACCATCGACCCCATGACGACCCGTGCCTCCCGCCCCGGTCCGACCACCGTGGTCAACCTGAAGGGCCACCGCGACGACCCCGCGTTCGACGACGTGGTCTACGTCGGCCGGGCGATGCACCGCGGCGGCTGGCAGCTCACCGAGTCCCCGCTGCACTGCCCGTACCGCCCCGGCCCGGACCTGTCGCGCGAGGAGATGCTGGTCAGGTACCGCGCCCACCTCCTCGCCCACCCCGGGCTGCTGGCCCTCGTCCCCGGGCTGCGCGGCCACCGCCTCGGCTGCTGGTGCGCCCCGCTCCCCTGCCACGCCGACGTCCTGGCCGACCTCGCCGACCACGGCCTCGCCTCCTGACCGGCCAGGCCGACCACGGCCGTGCGGGCGGGGGCGTTCCACGGGAGCAGGGGCGGGAGGCCGCTTGGGTATTCTCCCTGGACAGCGCAGCGCAGACCGCTGCCCCGGGGGAGACGAGTAGCGAAGCATGGGATCCACACCGTCCGATCGTTCGGCGGGCGAGGCGTCCTGGCAGTGGGACGGGGAGGACGAGGGCCGCGCCGCCGGTGCGCCCGGTGACGTGGTGAGCGGGGGTGCGGACGGGGACGGGCCCCGGCTGAGCCGGCGCGGACTGCTGACCGGAGCCGGGGTGCTCGCCGCGGGCGCCGCCGTCTGGGGGGTGTCCCGGGCGGTGGGCGGGTCGGATCCCGCTCCGCCGAAGCCTCAGCCGCTGCCCACCCGGGTGGTCGGCCCGGAGCCGGCGTGGGTCTACCGGGGCCCCGAACCGATGACGCCCGGCCGGCAGAGCGGCCGGCTGTTCGCGCCCGCCTACCTCTCCCGCAGCGGTGTGCGCCTGCTCGACCCGGAGACCGGCGCCGTGACCGCCACCGTCGAGGAGGGCCCGCCGAGGGGCTTTCCGGACGGCTCCCCGCTGGTCCTCGGCGCGGGCCGGCTGTTCACCGCCTCACCGGGCCATGTCGACGCCCGTACGCTGGTGGGCCCCACCGCCGGCTGGAGCCTGCCGCTGCCACCGGAGCTGGGCGACCGGATCACCGTGTACGGCTGCGACGGCGACAAGGTGTACGGCTCGGTCACCGCCAGGGGCGTCCTGAACCGCAACCTGTTCGCGATGAACGCCAACGGCACGGGGCTGCTCTGGTCCCGCCCGGCCGCCGACCGCGACGAGACGTCGATCGCCGTGCTCGACACCGGCGCGGGCCGGCTGCTCGCCTGGGGCGCCGATCCGTCCGCCGGTGTCTCGCTGCTGGACGGCGCCACCGGCGGCCGGCTCTGGTCCGCCGAGAACACCGGCACCGCCTGGGCGGCCGTCGACCAGCGGCACGTCTACCTCCCGGCCGGGTCGGGCGGGGTCCGGGCGCTGCGCCTGGCGGACGGCACCCCGCGCTGGTCGGTGCAGCCCCGGCCCGGCGAGCAGTGGCGCGCCCTGCCGCCGGTGAGCGACGACTTCCGGGTGTACGTGCTGCGGGACGACGGGCTGGTCACCGCGCACGCGGCGGACGGCGGCGAGCAGGTCTGGCAGCTCCAGCTGCCGTTCCGGCTCGACCGGCGCTGCCGCCCGCTGCTGACCAGTACGACCCTGGTGGTACCGGGCCCGGCCGACGCGGGCGTCCAGTTCGTCGAGACGGAGAGCGGCCGGACGTTCACGACCTTCGCCGACTCCGGCCCCGGCGTCGACGTCTGGTCGGTGACCAGCGACGGCACCCGGCTCTTCGCGGGCCACGACAGCACGCTCTACTGTCTGGGCGTGCTGCCGGTGCCCTGAACGTCCGGGGTGTTCGACGACGAGCGCCGCCCCTCCCGTCCCCCCGACCCAGGATGATGCCGTGCCGATTCGCCCGATCTCGCCCGACCGGCTCGTCGAACTGCTCGCCGACCGGATCGCCGCGCTGCCCGGGGCCGGCGAGCGCCGGCTGCGGGTGGCCGTGGACGGCGCCGCGGCTGCCGGGCCCGGGGTGCTCGCGGACGCCCTGGTCGAGCCGCTGCGGCTGCGCGGCTTCCCGACCCTGCGGGTTCCGGCGGCGGGTTTCCTGCGCCCGTCCTCGGTGCGGCTGGAGTACGGCCGGTACGACGCGGACGCCTTCCACGACCTCTGGCTGGACGACGGCGCGCTGCTGCGCGAGGTGCTGGACCCGCTGGAGCCGGGCGGCAGCGGCCGGGTGCTGCCCTCGCTGTGGGACCCGGTGACGGACCGCGCGACCCGCGCGCGCTACACCGAGCTGGCGCCCGGCGGGGTGCTGCTGCTGGACGGTGCGCTGCTGCTCGGCCGGTGGCTGCCGCTGGAGCTGACGGTGCACCTGGCGCTCTCCCCGGCGGCGCTGGCCCGGCGGACCGCGCCGGAGGAGCGGTGGACACTGCCCGCGTTCGCCCGCTACGAGGCCGAGACCGTACCGGCGGAGGCGGCCGACCTCACCGTCCGCTGCGACGACCCGCGCCACCCGGCCCTGGTCGAACCCGCCTGACCACCGGTCCCGCCTGCCCGAACGGGTCCCACCTGCCCGAACGGTCCTCAGCGCCCACGCCGTCCGGGCGGTCCGGGCCGGGCCTCCGGGGCGGGACCGCGCTGGCAGGACGGGCACCAGTACGCCGGCCGCTCCCGCTCCGCCGTCCCGTGCCGCGCCGTCAGCACCGTGGCCCCGCAACGCGCGCAGGGCCGCCCGGCCCGGCCGTAGACCCACTGCTGGTGGCCGCGCCGGGTGTCGCCGGTGGTGACGTGGCCCGAGCGCAGCCGGTTGGCCTCCAGCAGGTGGTGGGCGCGGGCCACCAGCCGGTCGGCGCTCGCCAGCTCGCCGACCGGCGTCCACGGGGTGACGCCGGCCAGGAAGCAGAGCTCGTTGGCGTACACATTGCCGACGCCGGCCAGGTTGCGCTGGTCGAGCAGGGCCTCGGCGACCGGCCTGCCGGGGTGGGCGAGCAACCGGCGGGCGGCCTCGGCCGGGTCCCAGTCGGGCCCGAGCAGGTCCGGTCCGAGGTGGCCGACGGCGCGCTGCTCGTCGGCGGTGCGCAGCAGTTCCACCACGGGCAGCCGGTAGCCGACGGCGGTTCCCCGCTCGGTGCCGAGGACGGCGCGGATCTGGTGCGCCGGTGCGCCGGTCCAGCGCTCGCCGGGGCGGAAGAGCACCCAGCGGCCGTCCATCCGCAGGTGGGTGTGCAGGGTGAGGCCGCCTTCGAGGCGGGTGAGCAGGTGCTTGCCGCGCGGGACGACCTCCAGCACCCGGCGCCCGGCGAGGTCGGCGGTGGCGTGGGCGGGCACCCGCAGCTCGCCGGTGGTCAGCACCTGCCCGGCGAGGGCGGCGTGCAGGCGGGCCGCCGCGCGGTAGACGGAGTCACCTTCCGGCATGCCTCCATCCTCCCTCCGCGCGACGGCCCGCCGCAGCCGATCGGCCGGTTACTCGGCGGCGTCGCCGTCGCCCTCCTCGCCGCCCACGCCGTGGCGGACCACGACCACCGGGCAGGGGGCGTGCTCGGTGAGGTGGCGGCTGACCGAGCCGAGCAGGGCGCCGGTGAATCCGCCGAGACCGCGGCTGCCGACCACGGCCAGCGCGGCACCGCGCGAGGCCTCCAGCAGCGCCTGGGCGGCGTTGCCGGGCTTCACCGACTCGGTGATCCGCACCTCGGGCTGCTTGCCGACGACCCTGGTGACGGTGTCGGAGAGGGTCTTGCCGGCCAGTTCCTCGGGGTTGAACTCGGGGGCGGGCACGCTCGCGCCGGCCCAGCCGTAGAACGCCGGGTACTCCCAGGCGGCGATGGCGTGGACGGTGCCACCGGTCAGCCGGGCGTAGTCGACCGCCCAGCGCAGTGCCCGTTCCGAGGCGGGCGAGCCGTCGACACCGACGACGATCCTGGGGTTCGCGCTGTTGGCCATGCCGCTGCTCCTTGCTCGACGTGCTGCTGTGCTCGACGTGCTGCCTTGCCCTCCAAACATAGATCAAAAGGGGCATTTGTCAGCTAATTGCCGCGCCGAACGGTTCGCACACCTCCGAAACTGGTACTGGCGGGTGCGCGGCGTGCTCGCCGCGCACCCGCCAGGGCCTCAGCTCCCCGCGCGGGGACCGTCAGGCCCGGTAGGCGGCCCAGGAGTTGGACATCCGGGCGACCTGACCGGGGGTGAACTGGGTCATGCAGGAGTCGTAGGTGTAGTCCATGAAGTTGTGGATCGGGTCGAGGCCGGCGGACGTGCAGGTGTCCCGGCCGGCCGGGCACTGGTAGGCGGCGCTCGCCTCGGCCGGGGTGTCGGCGACGTAGTCGCCCTGGCCGCTGCAGCCGCCCTGGAAGGTGTGGTAGAGCCCGAGCCAGTGGCCGACCTCGTGGGTGGCGGTGTCGCCCTCGTTGTAGTTGGTGGCCGAGCCGCCGGGGAACGAGGAGTCCAGGATCACCACGCCGTCGTCGGTCGGGTTGGACTTGTAGGAGCTGGGGAAGGTCGCCCAGCCGAGCAGCGACTGGCCGAGCTTGGCGGTGTAGAGGTTGAGGGCGCCGGCGCCGCCCTTGCGCAGCGCGGTCTTCATCGCCTTCTCGGTGGTGGAGCCCGGGGCCACGCCGTTGTACCAGGTGGCGTTGTCGGTGTAGTCGGTGGCGGCCAGCTGGAAGCGGAACTGGCTCGCGGTGTTGCCGGCGCCCTGGCCGCCGTACGCGGCGTTGAGGACGTCGATCTGCTGGGCGATGGTCGCGGCCGACAGCTTGCCGGTGGTGCCGGAGTGCACGACGTGCATGTACACCGGGATGGTCGTGGTGGCGGCCAGCGTGCCGGGGGCGACCAGCGCGCCGCTCTGCGGGGTCTGCGCCAGCCGGCCGAGCCGGGCCTTCAGGTCCGCGTCCATCGCCTTGGCCTGGGCATCGGTGACGGCGTTGGGCTCGTGGCCCGCGGGGCTGCCCGCCGGCTTGCGGGCCGCGGCGTCCTGGGAGGTGTCACCGGTGCAGGCGGCGGCGGACGGCCCCTGGGCGGGCGCGCCGGCGGCGGTGAACGCGGTGGGCGCCGCGAACTGGGTGAGGCCGAGGGCGGCGACGACGGCCGCCGCACCGAGGAATCGACTGGTGGCACGCGAGGGGACACGGGCGGAACGACGCATCTGCGCTCCCGGGGAGGTTGTGGGGGACGGCGGTTGAGGGGGGCCGCCGTGTGCCACAGGCTACGCAGGCTTGCGTGTACGCGTCAGACAGGTTCAGGCCTGGAGCCTCTGGCGACAAATCGGACATAATCCGGAAGTTTGAGCGGCCCGGCCTTGCCGCACATGAGCATTTCCCGTCGCGCGCCTGCGCACAGTACCGGCCCCGACCTGTCCGAAACGTGACACCCCGTCTGCCCCGCGCAGCGGTGCGGCGGCCGGCGGATACGGACGAACGGGATGAACCGGGCGTCCGGACCGCCTCGCCGAGACTACGACGCGACGAAGACGATCTCCCGCAGGGCACGCGCACCGGCCCGGTCGAGTACCACGGCCGACGCACAGCCGGCGGGCGGGCGGCCCGTCCCCGCCAGCCGCCGGCGCAGCCGCCGGGCGGCCTCCCGGTGCCGGGCGAAGGCGTAGGCGGAGACCGACTGCCCCCGGACGCGCTGGCCGTCGCGGGCCTCCTCGGCGGTGGCGTCCAGCAGGACCAGGTGCACCCGGCGCCCCTGCCGACCGGCCTCCCGCACCAGCCACTGCCGCACGTACGGCACCGCGCCGCAGTCGTGCACGGCGAGCGGGCCGCCGGCCAGCACGGCGCGCCGCAGCCGCCGGTAGTGCGCGATCCGCACCAGCGGGCGGTACACCGCGTACGGCAGCCAGGACGGCAGCCGGGCCGCGTACTCCTCGCGGACCGACTGCGAGTCCACCAGCGGGGCGCGCACGCAGCGGCGCATCAGGGTGCTCTTGCCGCTGCCCGGCAGCCCGGAGACCACCAGCAGGTCGCCGGCCGGGTAGTGCAGCGCGACCGGCCGGCCGCGACCGGGCCGGGTCCGCCGCAGGTCCTGCAGGCCGCGCGGGCGCAGCGCGGCGGCGCCCCGGTCCGGCTCCGCCGCGACATCCGGACAGCCGGACCGGGGCGCCGGGACCACCCGGTCGCGGGGCGCCGTGCCGCGCGGCACCGCACCGCGGACCGCGCCGTCGAGGACCGTCCTGGAGACCTGTACGTCCGCCATCGAAACCCCCCTGCCTCGAAGGGCCTTCCCCTTCAAGAGAGAGTAAAGACTAGTGGTCAGACCGGGTCCGGGCCGAGCCCTCCACCGCCCCAGGTAGGTCACAGGAGTGCTCCGGGACCGTTACAGGGCGGTGGGGGCGCGGCGGATCAGCCGAGCTGCGGGGCGACCCGGGAGGCGATCAGCTCCAGGTGGTCGAGGTCGTCCAGGTCCAGGACCTGCAGGTACATCCGCTGGGAGCCGACGGCGGCGTACCGGCCGATCTTCTCCACCACCTCGTCCGGGGTCCCGGCCAGACCGTTGGCCTTCAGCTCGTCGACCTCGCGGCCGATGGCGGCGGCCCGGCGGGCCACCTCGGCGTCGTCCCGGCCGACGCAGACCACCAGGGCGTTGGAGTAGACCAGCTCGTCGGCCTGGCGGCCGGCCTTCTCGACGGCTTCGCGGACCCGGCCGAACCGGGCGGCGGTGTCCTCGACGGCGACGAACGGCAGGTTGAACTCGTCGGCGAAGCGGGCGGCCAGCGCCGGGGTGCGGGCCGGGCCCGTACCGCCGACCAGGACCGGGATCTTGGCCTGGGCCGGCTTGGGCAGCGCCGGCGACTCGCTCAGCCGGTAGTACTCCCCCTCGAAGTCGAAGGTCTCGCCCGGCCCGGTGCTCCAGAGCCCGGTGATGATCTCCAGCTGCTCCTCCAGCCGCCCGAACTTCTCCTTGGGGAAGGGGATGCCGTAGGCGGTGTGCTCCTGCGCGTACCAGCCCGCGCCGAGGCCGAACTCGACCCGGCCGCCGCTCATCGCGTCGACCTGGGCGACCTGGATGGCGAGCACGCCGGGCAGCCGGAAGGTGGCGGCGGTCATCAGGGTGCCGAGGCGGATGGTGCTGGTCTCGCGGGCGAGGCCGGCCAGGGTGATCCAGGCGTCGGTCGGGCCGGGCAGGCCGCTGACGTCGCCCATCTTGAGGTAGTGGTCGGAGCGGAAGAAGGCGCTGAAGGCGCCGAGCTGCTCGGCGGTGCGGGCCACCCGGAGGAGGGTGTCGTAGCTCGCGCCCTGCTGGGGCTCGGTGAAGATGCGGAGGTCCATGGCGGCCATTCTGGTACCGATCACGGGCGCCCACGGCGGATCCGTCGATCCGGTGCCGGAGGGCCGGTGCCGGAGGGCTAGCGGGAAGGGCCGGTGCCGGAGGGCCGCCGCACCTGCCGCGTGGCCAAGGTCTCAGCCCGCGACCGCTCCCGGCGGCCGGAGCCGCTCCCGCGCTCGCCTACCGTGGACGGATGTTCGCCACGCCCGACGAGTCGCGCCCGGGTTCCCCCGACGACTCCCCCGACCCGCGCAATCGACCGGCCGGCTGTCCGCTGCCCCGGATCGTCTCCGCGTTCACGCCCCGGCTCGCCGAGTTCGCCTTCGAGCCCGGCTTCACCGCGGCGGTCGACCAGCACGCCGCCGAGCTGCGCGAACTGCTGTACGCGCAGGGGCCGGAGCTGCTGCCCCGGCCCCTGGACCGCGAGGAGTTGTCCGACTACGCGCTGGGCTTCCTCGACGCGCTCGCCGAGATCGGCTGGCGCGAACCGGTCGGGTACGACTACGCGGTGCACCGGCTGACCGCGATCTGCTGGCTGGTCCGGCAGGACGGCCTGCTCGCGGTCTGAGCGGTGTCCGCCCGACGGCGCCGTGCCGCTCGACCGGACCGCTCGACCGGACCGATCAGCCCGGCTGCTCACCCGGCCGGCCGGGGTCGATGCCCGGGGCGGGCGGCGTGCTCGGGGTGGTCGGCCGGGCCGGCTGGTTGGCCAGCGCGTCCGAGCGGCCCGCCTGGTAGGCGCTGCCGCGCAGCTTGGCGGTCTCCTGCTCCGCGCTGGAGAGCCAGCGCTCCCAGCGCTGCCGCATCGGGACGATCAGACCACCGCCGACGCCGACGATCAGCACACCGGCGATCGAGGCCAGCACCGCGATCAGCACCGGACCGGTGATCGCGGTGGCGATCCCGGCCTGCCCGAGCGCCGCGACCACGCCCAGCAGGACGATGAACGCCCAGGCGATGGTGGCCACCGTCCGCCCGTAGGCCGCGCCGGACAGCGCGTTCTGCACGATGTCGCGCACCGCGTTGGCGACGGCCATCGCGACGACCACGATGACGACCGCGACGATGCCCCTCGGCAGCCAGGCGACGATGCCGTGGATCATCACGCTGATCGGGTTCGGCCCGAAGACGCCGAAGGCCAACTGGAGGGCCATCAGCAGGATCGCGTAGTAGACGATCTTGCTGACGATCCCGGTCAGGTCGTACTTCGAACCCTCCAGGTACCGGGCGATCCCGGAGCGCTCGGACACCCGCTCGGAGCCGACCCGGCGCAGCACGCGGTCGAGCAGCCGGGCGATCGCCTTGGCCACGAACCAGCCGATGACGAGGATCGCCAGGAAGGCGATGAACTGGGGAATGAACTTGGCGACCTTCGACCAGGCCTCGGTGAAGCCGGAGCCGAAGTCGACGGACAGTGCGAGCTGCTGAGCCACGGGGGTCCTCCACTCGGCGACACCGCGCCGGGAGCGGCACGGCGACCCCCCGCCCTTCGTGGATACCAGGGCTCCCGGCGGCCCGCACGCCCCGGCGACCCGCGCTGGCCTCCACGGGTGAACCCAGGCCGGCCACCCGGGAGCCCCCGTCGGGCACGCCCCGGACGTACAGTGGCGGTCCACACGGCAGTACACGGACGGCGGGGCGGGGAGCGGGACGACGTGAGTGACAACCGTACGGGCGGCGGCGGCCACCGGGCACTGGTCTGGCAGGGACGGCCGCAGCGGCCGGGCGCCGCGGTGCTGGTCCTGCACGGCGGCCAGGAGCACAACCTCGCCCGGCCGGGGCCGCTCAACCTGGCCGGCCTGCGGATGGCCGGCTTCGTGCACGCGCTGCGCCGCGAGACGGCGGGCGCGGAGGTGGCGGTCGGCACCGTCCGCTACCGCCACCGCGGCTGGAACGGCGAGCGGGCCGACGCCGCCCGGGACGCCGTCGCCGCGCTGGACGACCTCGCCGAGGAGCTGGGGCCGGTCCCGACCGTGCTGGTCGGCCACTCGATGGGCGGCCGGGCCGCCCTGCGCGCGGCCGGCCACCCCACGGTCACCGGTGTGGTCGCGCTCGCCCCCTGGTGCCCGGCCGAGGACCCGTGCGAGCACCTGGCCGGCCGCGATGTCCTGATGCTGCACGGCGACCTCGACCGGGTCACCTCCCCCGCCGACACCCGCGCCTTCGCCGCCCGCGGCCGCGCCGCCGGAGCGCGGGTCTGCGGCTACACCGTCGCGGGCACCGGCCACACCCTGATGCGGCGGATCGGCGACTGGCACCGCGCCACCGCCCGGCTCTCGGCCGGGCTGCTCGGTCTGCGCGAGCTGCCGCCGGAGGCCGCCGCCGCCTTCGCCCTGCCCGCCGGCTCCGACGCCTCGCTCGCCCTCCCGCTCCCCGCCCACCCCCGCTCCGCCCCGGCCCGCTCCCCGGCCCGCCCCCTGCCGACCGACGCCTGACGTCCACCGGTGCCCACCCGTTCGCCGGCCGCGCTCCCCTTGGTGCCGACGAACGCCACGTGCTGCGGGCCGTCCGATGTCAGTGGCGTCTGATCCACTGTCCGCACAGTGGGACCACCTCCGAGCAGACAGGAGCCGCCGGCCATGGGCGTGCTGACCGACTACTTCCGCGCGGCCGACGACGCCGCCGTGCTCGCCGCTCTGGAGGACGCCGAGGGCGGGCCGCTGGTCGGCGGGGCGCGGCCGGTGTTCGACGGGGTCGAGGCGAAGGGCGTGGACCCGGATGTCGTCCTGGGGCAGCTGGTAGCCGTCGTGCGGGGCGTGGAGTGGGAGGCGGACCTGGTCGGCGGGGCGCCGGTGTGGCCGGCCACGCCGCCGCCCGGCCGGGAGGGGCCCGCCGACGAGGACGACCCGTGGGCCACCGGGCCGTGGGTGATGCGGCTCGGCGGCGCGGTGCGGGACACCCTGGCGGACCTCCCGCAGGCCGAGCTCGCGGCCGTCGCCGCGCGGTGGGCGGCGACGGCCGAGGAGCTGCCGGACGCGGACGGCGACGACCTGCGACCGCTGGTCGAGGAGCTGACCGGGCTGGCGCGTCGTGCCCGGGAGGCGGGTGAGGACCTCTACTGCTGGATCTGTCTCTGAGGCCGGTCCCGGAGGTGCCGGCCTCAGCCGGTGGCGGGGTGGGCCATGGTGACGTGCCGGGTCTCGTCCTCCGCGAGGCCCGCGTAGCCGCTGACGGCGGTGGGAGCGATCCCGGGGTCGCCGGGGCGCTGTGCTCCGGTGGCCGCGTCCAGGGTCACCGGCCCGGTGTTCGTCCTCCCGTAGACGAGGCCGTGCCAGGCGGTGGTGACGGTGGGCGCCGGCCGCGTTCCGGTGTCGTCGGGCAGCTTCCACAGGAGGTTTCCGGTGGCGGGGTCGGCGGCGACGACGAGGTCGCGGTCGTGGCAGACGGTCACGGAGCGGCCGTCGTAGGCGCAGATGCCCGGGAATTCACCGAGGTCGAGCAGCCGGCGACCGGTGCTCGCGTCCATCAGCCGGGCGAAGCGCTTCGGCGAGCCCTTCTCCTTGCCCTGCACGAGGACGGTGTTCGGGCCGGCCGGGCGCACCGTCGTCTCCAGGCCGTCGCCGTCCTCCGTCCAGGCGTCCCGCCCGTCGCCGAGGTTCACGGCGGACACCCGGCGTTCGGCGGTCGCCCGGTCCTTCTCCACGGCGCCGACGATCTGCCCGTCGCCGAGCAGGGCGCCCACGAACCCGGTCCGGCTCCAGAGCACCTTCCGGGAGGGCAGGTCCACCGCGAGGAGCAGGGCGTCGGCACCGTCCGTGACCGAGACGACCGCCGTGGTGCCCCGCACGCCGAGCAGGGTGACGTACTTGCCGTCGCGGAAGCGTCCGTCGGGGAGGTCCAGCGGCAGCGACCAGGCGGCCTGGTGGGTGGCGGTGTCCATGGCGACCAGCTCGGCGGCGGCGCGGGGCGCTCCCCCGCCCTCGCCGGGGATCGTCTCCGAGAAGGAGATGATGGCCAGGCGTGCTCCGCCGACCTCGGCGATCACGGGCCGCTCGAAGAACTGGGCGGGGTGCTGGGCGTTCACCGTGCCGATCACCTTGCCGTCGGTCAGATCGACCGCCTTCAGGCTGCCCTGGGCCGGAAGGTAGGCGGTCGGCCCGTCGAGCACGGCCCTCAGTGCGCTGGCGTCCGGGGGAAGCGCGACACCTCGGGCGCGGTCGAAGGCCGTCGGCGGGTCGTAGCTCGCCCGGGCGCCCGCGGTGGGCGCCTCGCTCCCGCCGCCGGTACTGCCGCTGCACCCGGTGAGCAGGACGAGAGCGACGGCGGCGCAGGCCGCCGGCCCGGAGAGACGCGGCTTCATCCTCGGGGTTCCCCTGACGTGATCTCATGGCCGCAAGGCCGAGGTCGACAAAATGATCACCATACCGGCCTGGCGGAGGCCTTCGGTCCGGGATCCGCGCCCCGGCCGGCCGAGGGGACGGACGGCCGCGCGGTGCCTGCGGCGCCGAGGGCGGGGGGATGCGGGATGCTGGCCCCATGACGACCGCGGTGGTGGTGGGCGGCGGACCCAACGGGCTCGCCGCCGCCGTACGGCTGGCGCAGGCGGGGGTGCGGGTGACCGTGCTGGAGGCCGCCGAGGAGGTGGGCGGCGGGGCGCGCAGCGGCGAGGCGATCGTGCCCGGACTGCTGCACGACCACTGCTCGGCCGTCCACCCGATGACCATCGGCTCGCCGTTCCTGCGCGGCCTGGGGCTGGAGCGCTTCGGGCTGGAGTTCCGGCTGCCGGAGGTCGACTGCGCCCATCCGCTGGACGACGGCTCGGCCGGCGTCCTGTACCGCTCGGTCGCCGACACCGCCGCAGGGCTGGGCGAGGCCGACGGCGCACGGTGGCGGCAGCTGTTCGAGGGCCCGGTCGCGGGGTACGACCGGCTCGCCGCCGACATCATGGGCCCGCTGCTCCGCCCGCCCCGCCACCCGCTGCGGCTCGCCCGCTTCGGGCTGCCCGCCCTGCTGCCGGCCGCCGCGCTGGCCCGGTCGTTCTCCGGCGAGCGGGCGCGGGCGCTGTTCGGCGGGGCGGCGGCGCACGCGTTCCAGCCGCTCCACCGGCCGCTGAGCGCCGCGATCGGGCTCGGGCTGCTCACCTCGGGGCACCGGTACGGCTGGGCGGTGGCCGCCGGCGGCTCGGGGGCGATCACCCGGGCGCTGGTCGCGCTGCTCACCGAGCTGGGCGGCACCGTCGAGACCGGGGTGCGGATCCGCTCGGCCGCCCAACTCCCCTCCGCCGACCTCGTCCTGTACGACCTCGCGCCCGGCGCTGTCGCCGGCATCCTCGGCGACCGCCTGCCGCCCCGGACCGCCCGCGCCTACCGCCGGTTCCGTCACGGGCCCGGCGCGTTCAAGGTGGACTTCGCCGTGGCGGGCGGCGTCCCCTGGACCGCCGAACCGGCCCGCCGCGCCGGCACCGTCCACCTCGGCGGCGGCTTCGCCGAACTCGCCGCCGCCGAGCGCGCCGTCGCCGCCGGGCGGATGCCGCGGCGCCCGTTCGTCCTGGTCGGCCAGCAGTACCTCGCGGACCCGCGGCGCTCCGTCGGCGACGTCCACCCGCTCTGGACGTACGCCCATGTGCCGCACGGCTACGCCGGAGACGCCACCGAGGCGATCACCGCCCAGATCGAACGCTTCGCCCCCGGCTTCCGCGAGCGGATCGTCGGCCTGGCCGTCCGCCGCCCCGCCGACTTCGCCGCCGAGAACCCCAACTTCGTCGGCGGCGACATCATGACCGGCGCCAAGGACGTCCCCCAACTGCTCCTCGGCCCCCGCGCCACCCTCCACCCCTACGCCACCGGCCTGCCCGGCCACTACCTCTGCTCCGCCGCCACCCCACCCGGCCCCGGCGTCCACGGCATGTGCGGCGCCCACGCCGCCGAGGCCGCCCTGCGCCACCTCCGCAGGCCCGGACACGGACGACCGGGCTGGCCGGGCTGACCGGGCTCCGGCTGGGCCGAATGCGTGTATCGCTCTCTTGACTGGCGTCACCGAAGCGCGATACTTGCCTCACTCCCCGCTCGCCCGATGAGGTGGCCCGCCCATGGAGCTCTCGCCCTCTGCGCACGTGGACACGTTCTGTCGCGACAACCTCCCGCCGCTCGACGAGTGGCCGGAATTCCTGTTCGAACTCCCGGAGTTGGCGTATCCGGACCGGCTGAACTGCGCGCACGAGCTGCTCGACGCGACGATCGAGCGGTACGGGCCCGACCGGCGCTGCCTGGTCACGCCGGGCGGGCAGTGGACGTACGGCGAGCTGCGGGAGCGCGCGGACGCGGTGGCCCGGCTGCTGGTCGGGCCGCTCGGGCTGGTACCCGGCAACCGGGTACTGTTGCGGGGGCCCAACGCGCCCTGGCTGGTGGCCTGTTGGCTCGGGGTACTGAAGGCGGGCGGGGTGGCGGTGACCACCATGCCGCTGCTGCGCGCCGGCGAGCTGAGCACCGTGCACGCGATCGCCCGGCCGGCGGTCGCGCTCTGCGACCGCCGCTTCCTGACCGAACTGGAGCGGGCCGAGACGCCCGGGCTGACCGTCGTGGCCTACGACGGAGCCGGGCCGGCGGGCCTGAGCGGGCACAGCGCCTTCGCCGCCGTGCCGACCGCCGCCGACGACGTCGCGCTGATCGCCTTCACCTCCGGCACCACCGGACGGCCCAAGGCGACCATGCACTTCCACCGGGACGTGCTGGCCAACGCCGACACCTTCTCCCGCCACCTGCTGCGCCCCACCCCCGAGGACCTGTTCGCCGGAACCCCGCCGCTCGCCTTCACCTTCGGCCTCGGCGGCCTGGTGGTCTTCCCGCTGCGGGCCGGCGCCGCCACCCTGCTGCTGGAGCAGGCCACGCCCGGGCAACTCGCCGAACAGGTCCGGCGGCACGGGGTCAGCGTGCTGTTCACCGCGCCCACGGCCTACCGGGCGATCCTCGCCGCCGGGCTGGCCGACCGGCTGACGGGGGTGCGGCGCTGCGTATCGGCGGGCGAGCACCTGCCGGCGGGCGTCTGGGAGGCGTTCCGGGCGGCCACCGGCCAGCGGCTGATCGACGGCATCGGGGCCACCGAGCTGCTGCACGTCTTCATCTCCGCCGCCGACGCCGATATCCGCCCCGGCGCGACCGGACGGCCGGTGCCGGGCTACCGGGCGGCGATACTGGACGACCGGGGCCGGCCGGTGCCCGACGGGCAGCCCGGGCGGCTCGCCGTCAAGGGCCCGACCGGCTGCCGCTACCTGCACGACCGGCGCCAGCGCGACTACGTCCGGGGCGGCTGGAACCTCACCGGCGACACCTATGTGCGCGACGCCGACGGCTACTTCTGGTACCAGGCGCGCGATGACGACATGATCGTCTCGGCCGGCTACAACATCGCCGGACCCGAGGTCGAGCAGGTGCTCGCCGAGCACCCGGACGTCGCCGACTGCGCGGTGGTCGGGGTGCCGGACGAGCGGCGCGGCAGCGTGGTCAAGGCGTACGTGGTGCTGCGCGCGGGGGCGGCGACGGCGGGCCCGGGAACGGTCCGCGCGCTCCAGGAGCACGTCAAGCGCGCCATCGCGCCGTACAAGTACCCGCGCGTGGTGGAGTTCGTCGACGCGCTGCCGCGCACCGCGACCGGGAAGCTGGCCCGCGCCGAGCTGCGCCGCCGGGCGGCGGCACCCACCCCCGCCCCGGTACCCACCCCCGCTCCGGTACCCACCCCCGCTCCGGCGCCGGCCCTGGCTCCGGCCAGCGTGAGCACCGAACGGCGGGTCGAGTGGTCGGACACCGACGCGGCCGGGCACTACCACTTCTCGGCCGTCCAGCGCTGGGCCGAGGCGGCCGAGGCGACACTGCTGCGCCGGCTCGGCCTGGACGGGCTGTTCGGGCGGATCCCCCGGGTGCACTTCGAGGCGGACTACCGCGAGCGGCTCTGGTTTGGCGACGTGGTCCGCACCGAGCTGCGGGTCGAGCGGGTCGGCGGCTCCTCGCTGCACTACGCCTTCGAGGTGCACGGGCCGCACGGCCTGGCCGCCAGCGGGCGGATGTCGGTGGTGCACGCCGCGCCGCACGCCAAGGGCGCCGAACCGTGGCCGGAGCAGGTCCGCCGCACGCTGGCCGCCGCCGGGCGCCAGGAGCCGGAGGTGATCCGGTGACGGCCGGCGCCGGCCGGATCGCGGTGATCGGCGCCGGACCGGGCGGACTCTACTTCGCCGCGCTGGCCCGGCAGTCGGCGCCCGAACGGGAGATCACCGTCTTCGAACGGGACGGCCGCGACGACGAGTTCGGCTTCGGGGTGGTGTTCTCCGACGAGACGCTCGACGGCATCGCGCAGGCCGACCCCCGGGTGTTCGCCGCGCTGAGCGCCGAGTTCGCCCGCTGGAGCGACATCGACGTCCGCTACGCGGGCCGGGTCCGCACCTGCGGCGGCCACGGCTTCGCCGCGCTGGACCGCAACCGGCTGCGCGCGATCCTGCAACGCCGCTGCGCCGAACTGGCGGTGGACGTGCGCTACCGCACGCCGGCCCCGCCCGTCGAGCGGCTCGCCGCGGAGTACGACCTGGTGGTCGCCGCCGACGGCGTCAACTCCGGCACCAGGGCCGCGTACGCCGAGGCCTTCCGGCCCGAGCCGGACGAGCGCGGCGCCCGCTACATGTGGCTCGCCACCGACCGGGTCTTCGACGCCTTCACCTTCATCGTCGAACGCTTCGACTTCGGCGTGCTGCAGGTGCACGCCTACCCGTACAGCGCCGAGCGGTCGACGTTCGTCGTGGAGCTGGCCGAGGAGCCCTGGCGGCGGGCGGGCTTCGAGGCCCTGGCCGCACGGGAGTTCGCGCGCGGCGAGAGCGACGCGGCGAGCGTGCGGCGCATCGCTGAACTGCTCGCCGGGCACCTGGAGGGACACCGGCTGATCCCCAACGCCTCCCGCTGGATCCGGTTCACCACGGTGCGCAACGCCACCTGGCGGCACCGCAACGTGGTGCTGCTCGGCGACGCGGCGCACTCGGCGCACTTCTCGATCGGCTCGGGCACCAAACTGGCCCTGGAGGACGCCCTGGCGCTCGCCGCCGGCCTGAACGAACAGGCCACGCTGGAGGGCGCGCTGGCGGCGTACGAGGCGGAACGCCGGCCGGTGGTGGAGTCCACCCAGCGGGCCGCGCAGGCGAGTCTGGAGTGGTTCGAGACGATCGGACGGCGGACCGGGCAGGGCCCGGACCAGTTCGCGTTCAACCTGCTCACCCGCAGCCGCCGGGTCACCTACGGGAACCTGCGGGCACGCGATCCCGGGTTCGTCGCGGCGGTCGACCGGGCGTTCGCG
Organism: Kitasatospora sp. NPDC004723; assembly: GCF_040609255.1. Lineage (NCBI taxonomy): Bacteria > Bacillati > Actinomycetota > Actinomycetes > Kitasatosporales > Streptomycetaceae > Kitasatospora > Kitasatospora sp. NPDC004723. The sequence continues at coordinate 43,260 of NZ_JBEXJT010000019.1, forward strand.
GGGGCGGACGAGACACCGGGCCTCCCGCCGATGTTCCGGCCGCTGAAGCTGGGCGCGCTGGAGCTGCGCAACCGGGTGGTGGTGCCGCCGCTGGCCACCTTCACGGCCGTCGACGCGCTGCCGAGCGCGTTCGACCGGGCGCAGCTGACCGTGCACGCGCTCGGCGGCGCGGGGCTGGTGCTCGCCGGGATGACGGCCGTCGCCCCGGAGGGCCGGGTCGTCGACTGCCCGGGCCTGTGGAACGACCGGCAGGAGGCGGCCTGGCGCGAACTCGTCGACGCCGTCCGGGCGGTGAGCGACACGCCGCTCGGGATCCAGCTGACCCACGCCGGCCGCCGGGCCGCGACCGCCGGGCCGGCCGAGAGCGGCCTGCCGCTGCTGGCCGCCTCGCCGCTGCCGTGGCAGCCCGAAGGTCCGCTGCCGCACGAGGCGAACGCCATCCAACTCGCCGCCTTCACCGCCGACTTCGCGGCGTCGGCGGAGCGCGCGGCGCGGGCCGGGTTCGATGCGCTGGAGCTGCAGTTCGGCCACGGCCATCTGGTCTCCGGCTTCCTGTCGCCGCTCACCAACCGGCGCACCGACCGGTACGGCGGCCCGCTCGCCCACCGGCTGCGGCTGCCGCTGGAGGTGCTGGCGGCGGTGCGCGCGGTGTGGCCGGCCGGACGGCCGCTGCTGGTGCGGATCTCGGCGAGCGACTGGGCGCCGGGCGGCACCAGCGAGGCGGAGGCCGTCGCGATCTGCCGCGCGCTCGCGGACGGCGGCGCGGACGCGGTGGACGTCTCCACCGGCGAGGTGGTGGCCGGGGAGCGGCCGCCGTTCGGGCGCGGCTACCAGACGCCGTTCGCCGAACTGGTGCGCCTGGCCACCGGTCTGCCGACCGTCGCGGTCGGCGCGATCTCCCACCACGACGACGTCAACTCGGTGCTGCTGGCCGGGCGGGCGGACCTGGTGGCGGTCGGCCGGGCCCAGCTGTACGACCCGCTGTGGACGCTGCACGCCGCCGCCGAGCAGGGCTACGCGGGCCCCGGCGCCCGCTGGCCCGAGCCGTGGGCGCCGGGCAGCCGCCGCCCGCCGACGCCGGGGGCCGACCGGGTGGCGCCGCGACTGCGGCTGGTGCGCGAGCCGGCCCCGCCGGTGCACCGCCGCTGGCGCCCCGGCACCGACGACCGTCCCGCACCGCCCGAGCGCCCCGCACCGACCGAGCGCCCCGAGCACCACGAGCATCCCGGACACCCCGCACGTCCTGAACGTCCCGCACGTCCCGGGGAGGAGCGATGACCGAGCCCGTGTCCGCCGCGCTGCGGCTGCCCCGCTTCACCGCGGCCGCCGTCCAGGCCGCGCCCGTCTTCCTGGACACCGCCGCCACCGTCGACAAGGCGGTCGCGCTGATCCGCGAGGCCGCCGGCCACGGCGCCTCCCTCGTCGTCCTCCCCGAGGCGTTCGTCCCCGGTTACCCCTACTGGAACTGGACGATGACCCCGGTGCAGGGCTCGCCCTGGTACGAGCGGCTCTACCGCGCCGCGGTGGACGTGCCCGGGCCGCACGTGGACACGCTGCGCGCCGCCGCCCGCCGGGCCGGCGTGGTGCTGGTGATCGGTGTCAACGAGCGCGGCCCGCACAGCCTCGGGGTGCTCCACAACACTCTGCTGGTCATCGACGCCGACGGCGAACTCCTGAACGTGCACCGCAAGTTGGTGCCGACCTGGGCCGAGAAGCTGACCTGGACGCCCGGCGACGGCAGCACCCTGCGCGTCCACCGCACGGCCGTCGGCCCGCTCGGCGCGCTCGCCTGCGGCGAGAACACCAACCCGCTCGCCCGCTTCACCCTCCTCGCGCAGGGCGAACTCGTCCACGCCGCGAGCTACATCGCGCTTCCGGTCGCCCCCGAGGACTACGACATGGCGGAGGCGATCGCGCTGCGGGCCGCCGCGCACTGCTTCGAGGGCAAGGTGTTCACCGTGGTCTCGTGCTCCACCCTCTCACCGGAGATCACCGCTGCGGTGGCCGGCGAGGACCACGAGCTGCGCGGGCGACTCTCGCGCCCGCACAGCGCGCTGTCCGGCGTCTTCGGCCCGGACGGACGCCCGGTGACCGAACCGCTGGTCGACGAGGAGGGCATCGTCTACGCCGAGATCGACCTCGGCCGCTGCGTGCAGCCCAAGCAGATGCACGACATCGTCGGCCACTACAACCGCTTCGACGTCTTCCGGCTGCACGTCGACAACCGCCCGCTGCGGCCGCTCACGCTCGACCAGCCCCCTCCGAAGGAGGAGCCATGACCGAGAACCCCGCCCACGACGACAACCGGATCGGCCGCTCCCGGGTCACCGGGAACCCCGAACTCACCGAATACTACGAGGAGTTGGCCAAGGTCGACGCGGGCGCGCTGTGGACCGTGGCCAATGAGATCGAACCCTGGTACCCCCAGCCGAGGTCGGTGCCGGTGCTCTGGCGCTACGCCGACCTGCGCCCGCTGGTCCGCAAGGCGCTCCCGCTCGTCACGGCGGACGACGCCGGGCGCCGGGTGGTCATGCTGGTCAACCCCGGCCGACGCGAACTCAGCGCGGCCGTCGGACTCTTGTACACCGGCCTGCAGATCATGGGCCCCGGCGAGTCGATGACCGCGCACCGCCACCAGGCCTCCGCACTGCGCTTCGTCCACGAGGGCACCGGCGCCTGGACGATCGTCGACGGCCAGAAGCTCAGGGTCGGCCCGCGCGACTTCGCCATCACCCCCAACAGCACCTGGCACGAGCACGGCAACGAGTCCGACGAGGCCCCGGTGATCTGGCAGGACGGCCTGGACATCCCGCTGGTCAACATGCTCGACGCCAACTTCTACGAGGTGCACCCCGAGCTGTACCAGCGGCCCGGCGAGGTGGTGAACTCCTCGCTGCTGACCTACGGCGGCAACCTGCTGCCGTACGGCGTCGAGCAGTGGAGCCGCCCGTACTCCCCGCTGCTCGGCTGGCCCTGGGAGCCCAGCTACCACGCGCTCTCGCAACTCGCCCGCGCCGCCGAGGGATCGCCCTACGACGGGGTGATCATGGAGTACACCAACCCGGTCACCGGCGGATCGGTGATGCCCACCCTGGGCGCCCACCTCCAGCTGCTGCGTCCGGGCCAGGCCACCCGCGCCCACCGGCACACCGGCTCCGTGGTCTACACGGCGGCCAAGGGACGCGGCGTCTCGGTGATCGCCGGAAGGAGCTTCGCCTGGCAGCAGGGCGACATCTTCGTCGTGCCCTCCTGGGCCTGGCACGAGCACGCGAACCTCGACCCCGGCGAGGACGCCTGCCTGTTCTCCTTCAACGACTTCCCGGTGATGCACTCGCTCGGCCTGTACCGCGAGGAGGCCTACCCGGAGCACGACGGGCACCAGCCCACCGCCACCCCGTGACCAGGAGCCCGCAGCCATGCGCCTGTTGACCTTCCGCACCCCCGGTACCGACGACCCGCGCCTCGGCGCCCTGCTCGCCGGGGACCGCGTCGCCGACCTGTCCGCGCTCGCCGCGGTCACCGGCGCGGACCTGCCCGGTGACCTGCTGGGGCTGATCCGCGCCGGGGAGCGGGCCCTCGCCACCGCCCGCGCGCTGGCCGACGACGCGGCCCGGGACCCGTCGGCCCTGCCCACCCTCGCGGAGGTGGCGCTCAGCGCACCGCTGCGCCCCGGAAAGATCGTCGGTGTCGGCCTCAACTACGTCGAGCACGTCGCCGAATCGCACCGCACCCTGGACACCGACCGCGAACTGCCGGACCGCCCGGTGCTGTTCAGCAAGCCCTCGACCGCCGTCACCGGCCCCGGCCAGCCGATCCGGCACAACGCCGACCTCACCGAGCAGCTCGACTGGGAGTGCGAACTCGCCGTCGTCATCGGCGCACCGGCCTTCCGGGTGGCCGAGGCCGACGCCCGGCGGCACGTCTTCGGCTACAGCATCGTCAACGACGTCAGCGCCCGCGACCAGCGCCGCTCCGGCCAGTGGTTCTTCTCCAAGGGCCAGGACAGCTACGCGCCGTTCGGCCCGGTCGTGGTGACCGCCGACGAGATCCCCGACCCGCAGCGGCTGGACCTCTCGCTGCGCGTCAACGGCGAGCTGCGGCAGGACTCCAACACCCGCCACATGCTGTTCGGCATCGCCCGGCTGATCGCCGACATCTCCTCCGGCGTCACCCTGGAGCCCGGCGACGTCATCGCCACCGGCTCGCCGTCCGGCGTCGGCGCCGGGATGGTGCCCCCGCGGTTCCTCCGGCCCGGCGACCTCGTCGAGGCGACCATCGAGGGCATCGGCACCCTCGCCAACCCGGTGATCGACGCCCGCTGACCGGCCGCCCCGCCCCGCGGAGGAGCCCGTCCCGCAGAGGAGCCCACCCCGATGACCAGCCCGAACGCCACCACCACCTACCGGATCGGCCAGATCGTCCCGAGCTCCAACGTCACCATGGAGACCGAGGTCCCGGCCCTGCTGCGGGCCCGCGAGCGGGTCGCGCCGGAGCGGTTCACCTTCCACTCCAGCCGGATGCGGATGACCAGGGTCACCCCCGAGCAACTGCGCGCCATGGACGCCGAGTCCGACCGGTGCGCCGCCGAACTCTCCGACGCCCGGGTCGACGTGCTCGGCTACGCCTGCCTGGTCGCCGTGATGGCCACCGGCCCCGGCTACCACCGGGAGGCCGAACAGCGGCTGCACCGGCGCACCGCCGAGAACGGCGCCGCCGCGCCCGTGGTCACCAGCGCCGGCGCGCTGGTGACCGGCCTGCACACGATCGGCGCCGCGAAGGTCGCCGTCGTCACCCCCTACCTGCGGCCGCTGGCCCGCACCGTCGTCGACTACCTCGGGCACGAGGGCATCGAGGTGGTCGACTTCGCGGCCCTGGAGATCGCCGACAACCTCGACGTCGCCGCCCACGACCCGGCGAAGCTCCCGGCGATCGCCGCCGGGCTCGCGCACAGCCGGGCCGACGCGGTGGTGCTGTCCGCCTGCGTGCAGATGCCCTCGCTGCCGGTGATCGAGGAGGCCGAGCGGCGGCTCGGCAAACCGGTCGTCTCCGCCTCGATCTGCACCACCCACCAACTGCTGCGGGCCCTCGGCCTGCCGGCCTTCGCCCCCGGCGCGGGGCACCTGCTCTCCGGCGCCTTCGCGGAGTCCTGACCGCCTCCCGGCGGCTCGGGCACCACCACTATGATCACCACCAGCCGACGGGAGGAGATCCGGATGACCGAGAACACCTCCCGGCCGAGTTCGCTGATCCACACCGTCTACGGCGAGTTCGTCCGCCGCCTCGGCGGCTGGATATCCATCGCCGACCTGATCGGCCTGCTGGCCGAGCTGGACGTCGACGCACCCGCCGTCCGCTCGGCCATCTCGCGCATGAAGAAGGCCGGCACCCTCCTCCAGGAACGCCGCGCCGGCGACCGGAGCGGCACCGGCTACCGGCTCTCCCCCGCGATGGACCCGGTGTTCGACGAGGGCGACCGCCGGATCTTCCGCAGCCTGGCGCCCGCCGAACTCGCCGACGGCTGGGTGGTGGCCGTCTTCTCCGTCCCCGAGTCCGAGCGCGCCCACCGCCACACCCTGCGCTCCCGGCTCAGCTGGCTCGGCTTCGGCAACGCGGCCCCCGGCGTCTGGCTGGCCCCCGCCCGGGTGCTGCCCGACGCCCGGCGGCTGCTCGAACGCCTCGGCCTGGACGCCTACGTGCACCTCTTCCTGTCCGCCGAGTACGCGGGCTTCACCGACCTGCGCACGGCGGTCGCCGACTGGTGGGACTTCCCCGCCATCGAGGCCCAGTACGCGGCCTTCACCGACGCCTGGCGGCCCGCCGTCACCACCCTGCGCGAACGGACCGACCTCGACCCGGCCGAGGCGTTCCGCGCCTACGTCCCGATGCTCGACCAGTGGCGCCGCCTGCCCTACCTGGACCCGGGCCTGCCCGAGCCGCTGCTGCCCGCCGACTGGAACGCCGTCGCGGCGCGGGCCGTCTTCACCGAACTGCACGCCCTGCTCGCCGGACCCGGCCTGGAGTACGTCGAGAAGGTCACCGGCCTGTCGGCCGCCACCCGCCACCAGGAACCGTTCCACCACCAGGAGCCGTGACGACGATGACCCGTCCGCCCGCCGACCTGCTGGTGCGCGCCGGCCGCGTGCACACCCTCGTCCCCGGCGAGCCGCCGCGGCGCGCGCTCGCCGTCACCGGCGGCCGGATCACCGCGCTCGCCACCGACCCGCACGGCCTGGACGCGCTGGCCGGACCGGCCACCGAGGTGGTCGACGCCCCGCACGCCACCGTGCTGCCCGCCTTCGACGACACCCACACCCATCTGGTCCTGGCCGGCCACAGCGTGCACGGCGTGCCCGTCCACCGGGCCGCCGACCTGCCCGGGTTCCTCGCCCTGATCCGCGAGCGCGCCGCCCGCACCCCCGCCGGGGAGTGGATCCGCACCACCGTCAACTGGCAGGAGGTGAACCTCGCCGAGCAGCGGCTGCCCACCACCGGGGAACTGGACGGCGCCACCGCCGACCACCCGGTACTGGTCCGCCGCGGCGCCTACAACATGGTGCTCAACTCGGCGGCGCTGCGGCTCGCCGGGATCACCGCCGCCACCCCCGACCCGCCCGGCGGCGTGATCGAACGCGACGCGGACGGCCGGCTCACCGGCCGGCTGATCGACAAGGCGACCGAACTCGCCGACCGCGTGCTGCCCCGGCCCGGGCTCGCCGAGCGGATCGACGGCCTGCGCGCCGCCTCCGCCGGGTACGCCGCCACCGGGATCGGCACCGTCCGCGACTGCCTGGTCCCGGTCGAGGACCTCGAGGTGCTGCGGGCCGCCCGCGACGAGGGCGCGCTCGCCGTCCGGGTCCGGGCCCTGGTCTCCGGCTTCGCCCTCCGCACGCCGGAGCAGGTGGACGCGCTGCTGGACCGGGTCCTCGCCTGGCGCGCCGCCGGCCACGAGGACGACCGGCTCTCCGTCTGGGGCGTCAAGTTCGGCATCGACGGCGGCTTCGAGGCGGGCGCGCTGGAGGAGCCCTACCAGGGGCGGCCCTGTTACCACGGACGGCTGCTCTGGGAGCCGAAGGAGCTGGCCGACGCCGTCGAGCGGGTCGTCGGACGCGGCCTGCGGGTCGGCGTGCACGCCTGGGGCGACCGCGGGCTGCGCACCCTGCTGGACGTCTACGAGGACGTGCTCGCCCGCTGCCCCGGCCTGCCGCCCGGCACGCTGGTCGTCGAGCACGGCGGCCTCGCCCGGGCGGATCAGCGGGCCCGGGCGATCACGCTCGGCATCCCGGTGACCGTCCAGCACCCGCTGCTGCACGACGGCGCGCCCGCCCAGCGGCGCGCCTGGGGCGAGGAACGCACCGGCGCGCTGTTCCCGCTGCGCGAGTGGCTCGACGAGGGGGCGCAGCTCTCCGCCGGCTCGGACTTCCCGGTCGGCCCGTACGGCGCGATGCTCTCGGTGTGGGGCATGACCACCCGCGCCACGGTCGCCGGGGTGCTCGGCGCCGAGCACGCGATCGAGCGCGCCGAGGCGATCGCCCTGCACACCGTGGCCGCGGCCCGGCTGACCGGCGAGAGCGCCGAGCGCGGCTCGCTGCGCCCGGGCGCGCTCGCCGATCTGACGCTGTGGCCCGCCGACCCGCTGAGCTGCCCGGTCGACGAGCTGCGCGCGCTGCTGCCGGAACGCACCGTGGTCGGCGGACGCACGGTGCACCGCCGCTGAGACACCCGCTGAGACACCCCCCTGGGACGCCCGCCCGCTCAGGCGGGGCGCACCTCCTGGAGCAGCCCCCAGGTGAAGTCCGCCGTGCAGGCCCGGGGTCGGCCCCCGGCGTCCGGGGCGGTGAAGTCCAGCCGGAACCTGGTCGGCGCGCTGCCCTCCCGCGGCACGGCGGGCGGGAAGGCGGCGCCGACGTCGGCCACCACGCAGCTCCACGGCGTCAGCTCCTCGAGCGTGCGCGGCACCGGCGCCGGGGTGCCGGGCGCCCGCACCAGCCAGGCGTTGAGCTCCGCCCCGCCCGGGCCGACCAGCACCTCGAAGCGCAGCCCGGGCCAGAGCGGCAGCGCCCACTGCCGCGCGGTGCAGGCGAGGTCCCCGATCCGCCGCGCCTGCTCCGCCTCCGGCGGGCCGAGCACGGCCGCATAGCGCCGCGCGCCGGACGGGAACCCCGGCGCGCGTTGCATCGCCTGCCACCGCTTGTTCGCCTCGCGCATCCCGGCCCGGCTCGCCCCCAGCCGGCGCACGGCGTCCTCGACCAGCTCCGGCCGGAAGTCCGCCATCCGCCGCAGCAGCACCAGCTGGAACTCCGTCACCCCGAATCCATGGACCACCCGGGCAGGCTACCCGCCCGGACGACGGGTGTGGCCTGCTCGCCACGGGCGCCGTCGTCGGGAAGGCTCGTCGTGCAGTCGCCGTGCAGTCGCCGTTGTGCAGTCGCCGCTGCGCGCGTGACGCGTCGTCGCCACGCGCGCGACGGCGGTTGCGACCGTTCCGCCGAAGCCCCCCACGAGGAGCCCCGTGATCGAGTACCGCGTCCGCGTCCACCCCAGTGCCGACCGCCTGCCGCGCGAGGAGCAGCTCGCCTGGCGGCTCGCCGCCGTGGCCACCGCCACCGAGGAACTGGAGCCCGACAGCGCCGGGATGGCCGTCAACCGGGTGATCGACAACGCCGCGGTGGCCGTCGCCGCGCTGCTGCACCGGCCGGTCGCGGTCGCCCGCGCCCAGGCGCACGCGCAGGCCCACCACGCCGCGCCCGGCGCCCGGGTGTTCGGCAGCCTCACCCGGGTCTCCCCCGAGTGGGCGGCCTGGGCCAACGGCACGGCGGTGCGCGAGCTGGACTTCCACGACACCTACCTCGCCGCCGACTACGCCCACCCCGGCGACAACATCCCGCCGCTGCTGGCCGCCGCCCAGCACACCGGCCGCACCGGCGCCGACCTGCTGCGCGCCGTCGTCGCCGCCTACGAGGTGCACGTCGCCCTGGTGAAGAGTATGTCCCTGCACACCCACCGGATCGACCACGTCGCCCATCTGGGCGCGGCCACCGCCTGCGGCATCGGCGCGCTGCTGCGGCTGCCGACGGAGACGGTGTACCAGGCCGTCCAGCAGACGGTGCACACCACCACCGCCACCCGGCAGTCCCGCAAGGGCGGGATCTCCAGCTGGAAGGCGTTCGCCCCGGCCTTCGCCGGCAAGGCGGCGATCGAGGCGGTGGACCGGGCGATGCGCGGCGAGAAGTCCCCCTCCCCGATCTACGAGGGCGAGGACGGCTTCCTGGCCTGGATGCTGGACGGCCCGCGGTCGGACTACCGGGTCCCGCTGCCGGAGGACGGCGAGCCTCGCCGGGCGATCCTGGACACCTACACCAAGGAGCACGCCGCCGAGTACCAGGCCCAGGCGGTCATCGACCTGGCCCGGCGGCTGCGCGAGCGGATCGGGCCGCCGACCGCCGTGCGCTCGATCGTGCTGCACACCAGCCACCACACCCACCACGTCATCGGCTCCGGCTCGGGCGACCCGCAGAAGTACGACCCGAAGGCCGGCCGGGAGACCCTCGACCACTCCGCCCCGTACGTCCTCGCCGTCGCCCTGGAGGACGGCACCTGGCACCACGAGCGCTCCTACGCCCCGGAACGGGCCACCCGCCCCGAGACCGTGGCGCTCTGGCGGAGGATCAGCACCGTCGAGGACCCGGAGTGGACCCGCCGCTACCACGACCCCGACCCGGAGCGGCGGGCCTTCGGCGGCCGGGCGGTCGTCACCCTGGAGGACGGCACCGTGATCGAGGAGGAGCTCGCGGTCGCCGACGCCCACCCGGCCGGCGCCCGCCCCTTCGACCGGCCCGCCTACGGGCGCAAGTTCCGCACCCTCACCGAGGGCCTCGTCACCCCCGCTGCCCAGGGCCGCTTCCTGGACGCCGCCGACAACCTCGCCGAACTGCGTGCCACCGACCTCGACGAGCTGTTCCCCGCCGTCGACACCCCGGCCGTGCGCGAGTACGACGAGACCCTGCCGAAGGGCCTGTTCTGATGCTGCACACCCGCACCACGCCCGCCCAGCGCCGCCGCGCCCTGCGTGAACGGCTCTCCACCGGACGGCTGCTGACCGTGCCGGGCGCGCTCAACCCGCTCACCGCCCGGCTGGTCCAGGACCTCGGCTTCGAGGCCGCCTACCTCTCCGGCGCCGTGCTCGCCGCCGACCTCGGCCTGCCCGACATCGGCCTGACCACCGCCACCGAGGTCGCCGCCCGCGCCCAGCAGACCACCCGGGTCACCGACCTGCCCGTGCTCGTCGACGCCGACACCGGCTTCGGCGGACCGCTGAACGCCGCCCGCACCGTCCAGCTGATGGAGGACGCGGGCCTGGCCGGGCTGCACCTGGAGGACCAGGTCGCCCCCAAGCGCTGCGGCCACCTCGACGGCAAGACGGTCGTACCGCGCGAGGAGATGGCCCGCCGGCTGCGGGCCGCCGTCGACGCCCGGCGCGACCCCGGCTTCCTGCTGATGGCCCGCACCGACGCCCGCGCGGTCGAGGGCCTGGCCGCGGCGATCGACCGGGCCAAGGCCTACGTGGACGCCGGGGCCGACGCGGTCTTCCCCGAAGCCCTCGCCGGTGAGGCCGAGTTCGAGGCGTTCCGCAAGGCCGTGGACGTCCCGCTGCTCGCCAACATGACCGAGTTCGGCAAGGGCCCGCTGCTGGACGCCCGCACCCTGCAGGACCTCGGCTACGACATCGCGCTCTACCCCGTCACCCTGCTGCGCCTGGCCATGGGCGCCATGGAGGACGGACTGCGCACCCTCGCCGCCGACGGCACCCAGGCCGCCCTGCTCCCCCGGATGCAGACCCGCTCCCGGCTCTACGAACTCCTCGGCTACGCCGACTACACGGCCTTCGACACGGCCGTCCTCGACGCCACCCTGCCGCCGGGCGCCTGACGGGCGGCAGCAGCACCCCCGAGCGCACCTCGACGTCATCGGCACCGGTACGGGCGACCCGGACCACGACGGCCGGGAGGGCGGGCACACCGGGCGCCCGCCCTCCCGGCTGTGCGTCAGCCGGCGAGTTCCTCGCGCAGGCGGCGGGCCGCGGTGACCAGGCTCTCCAGGGAGGCGCGGGCCTCGGTCCAGCCGCGGGTCTTCAGGCCGCAGTCGGGGTTGACCCAGAGCCGTTCGGCGGGGATCGCCGCCAGCCCGGCGCGCAGCAGCCGCTCGGCCTCCTCCGTGCTCGGCACGCGCGGGGAGTGGATGTCCCAGACGCCGGGGCCGACCTCGCGCGGGTAGCCGGCGGCGGCCAGTTCGCCGGCCACCTCCATGTGGGAGCGGGTGGCCTCCAGGGAGATGACGTCGGCGTCGAGGTCGTCGATCGCGGTCATGATCGCGCCGAACTCGGCGTAGCACATGTGGGTGTGGATCTGGGTGTCGGCGCGCACGCCCGAGGTGGCGAGCCGGAAGGCCTCGGTGGCCCACTCCAGGTAGGCCGGGCGGTCGGCGGTGCGCAGCGGCAGGGTCTCGCGCAGCGCGGGTTCGTCGACCTGGACGACGGCGGCGCCGGCGGCCTCCAGGTCGGTCACCTCGTCGCGCAGGGCCAGCGCCACCTGGCGGGCGGTGTCGGCGAGCGGCTGGTCGTCGCGGACGAAGGACCAGGCGAGCATGGTGACCGGGCCGGTGAGCATGCCCTTGACCGGGCGGTCGGTGAGGTCCTGGGCGTAGCGGTACCAGTCGACGGTCATCGGGTGCGGGCGGGAGATGTCGCCGGCGAGGACCGGGGGCCGCACGTAGCGGGTGCCGTAGGACTGCACCCAGCCGTGCCGGGTGGCGAGGTAGCCGGTGAGCTGTTCGGCGAAGTACTGGACCATGTCGTTGCGTTCGGGCTCGCCGTGCACGAGGACGTCCAGGCCCGCCTTCTCCTGGTAGGCGATCACCTCGCGGACCTCGGCCTCGATGCGCTCGCGGTAGGCGGCGGCCTCGATCCGCCCGGCGGTGAGGTCGGCGCGGGCGGCCCGCAGCTCGGCGGTCTGCGGGAAGGAGCCGATGGTGGTGGTCGGCAGCAGCGGCAGGCCGAGGCGGGCGTGCTGGGCCTCGGCGCGCCGCGGGTAGGCCTGGGTGCGGCGGGCGTCGGCCCCGGTGACGGCGGCGGTGCGGGCGCGCACGGCGGGGTCGCGGGTGATCGGTGAGGTGGCGCGGGAGGCCAGGTCGGCGCGGTTGGCCGCGAGTTCGGCGGTGATCGCGCCGGTGCCCTCGCGCAGGCCGCGGGCGAGCAGGGCGACCTCCTCGGCCTTCTGCCGGGCGAAGGCGAGCCAGCGGGCGATCTGCGGGTCGAGGTCGCGCTCGGCGGTCGCGTCGATCGGCACGTGCAGCAGGGAGCAGGACGGCGCCACGTCCACGTGGCCGGCCAGGCCGAGCAGGGTGGCCAGGGTGGCCAGCGACCGCTCCAGGTCGTTGATCCAGATGTTGCGGCCGTCGACGACACCGGCGACCAGGCGCTTGCCGGGCAGTCCGCCGACGGCCGCGAGCTCGTGCAGGTTGGCGGCGGCCGGTCCGGTGAAGTCCAGGGCCAGGCCCTCGACGGGGGCCTTGGCGAGCACCGGCAGGGCCTCGCCCAGGCGGTCGAAGTAGCTCGCGACCAGCAGCTTGGGCCGGTCGGTGAGGGCGCCGAGGTCGCGGTAGGCCCGGGCGGCGGCGTTCAGCTCGGCCGGGGTGCGGTCCTGGACGAGCGCCGGCTCGTCGAGCTGGACCCACTCGGCGCCGGCCGCGAACAGGTCCGCCAGCAGCTCGGCGTAGACCGGGAGCAGCCGGTCCAGCAGGGTGAGCGGCTGGAAGTCCCCGGCCACGCCGGGGGCGGGCTTGGCCAGCAGCAGGTAGCTGACCGGGCCGACCAGCACCGGGCGGGCCCGGTGGCCGGCCGCCAGGGCCTCGGCCAGTTCGGCGACCGGCTTGCCGGAGTTCGCGGTGAAGGCGGTGCCGGGGCCGAGTTCGGGCACCAGGTAGTGGTAGTTGGTGTCGAACCACTTGGTCATCTCCAGCGGCGCGGCCTCCTGGGTGCCGCGCGCCATGGCGAAGTAGCCGTCGAGCGGGTCGGCCTCGACGGCGGCCCGGTGGCGGGCGGGGATCGCGCCGACGGCGACGGTGGTGTCGAGCACGTGGTCGTAGAGCGAGAAGTCGCCGGTGGGGACCTCGTGGACGCCGGCCTCGGCGAGCCTGCGCCAGCTCTCCCGGCGCAGTCCGGCGGCGGCGGTGTGGAGGGCGTCGGCGGTGACCGTGCCCTTCCAGTAGCCCTCGATCGCCTTCTTGAGTTCCCGGTTACGGCCCTGCCTGGGGTAGCCGTGGACGGTGGCCGTGGTCGCCGCGGCCGCGGACTTCGTGGTCAAGGGACTCTCCTTCGCGAGCCTGTCTCCTGGACCCGGCGACGACACGGGGGCACGAAGGGGTGACGGACCGGACGGGCACCCGCGCCTGCGCACGGCTCCGCCTGGTCTGCACGCCGACCCGCCCACGAGGTCACCGGGATGGCCGCGCGCGATCGGTCGCGCACGGGCAGCGGGCAGGTCTTCGGACTCGCGGGCACGCCCGCCCTCGTCGAGGGCGGACACCTACTGGCCGTCGCTTCCCAGACCCGTCCCGGGTCCAGTGCGTATGACGGCGTTCGTTCCCACTCACCGCTGCGGGGCAGTCCCGGACTGGCCAGTCGAAAGGCGTCACCGGGTTCCCTCTTACGACGTCCTGTCTGGCGGACAGGACGAACCAGCTGCCCGGCCAGCCTAGAGGCTGGGTGGCCGCCCCGTCACCCGGATATCCCCGAACGTCCGTCCAGCGGTACCGTCGCGCCCCTGTGCTACGTCAAGCACGTTGTCGTAGCCTGCCGGGATGAGCGAACGCGTAGTGCCCGAACCCCAGCGGCGGCGCCGACGGCCCACCAAGCAGGGGGTGGTGCTCTCCCACGAGCTGATCGTCGGCACGGCCCTGCGGCTGATCGGGCAGCACGGAGCGGAGGCGCTGACCGTACGCCGGCTCGGCACCGCGCTGGGGGCCGATCCCAGCGCCGTCTACCGCTACTTCCACAGCGCGGACGACCTGCTGCTCGCCGTCGCGGACGAGCTGATCGGCCGCGCCCAGGAGGGCTGGCGGGCCACCGGGGACTGGCGGGCGGACCTGCGGGCGATCGGTCTGCGCATCCACGCCAGCTACCAGGCCCACCCGCAGGCCGCCCTGCTCGCCGCCCACCGCACCACCGGGCGCACCCACGAGATCGCCGCCGTCGAGGCGATCCTCGGCGTGCTGCGCACCGCGGGATTCCCCGACCCGGAGGCCGTGCGGATCTACCACGCGTTCGTCGACCAGAGCCTCGGCTTCGCCGCGCTGGACGCCGCCGCGCTCGCCCTGCCCGCCGCCGCGCAGACGGCGGACCTGAGGGTCTGGCAGGCCTCGTACGCGCGGGTCGACCCCGCGGCCAACCCGCACATCGCCGCCACCGCGCACCTGCTCGCCGCCGACATGCGGCGCAGCGGCTACCCGTTCGCACTGGACCTGCTGCTGGACGCCGTCGAGGCCCGGCTGGCGGCGCGCTGAGCGCGACCGCCGGCCGGGCGGGCGGGGGATACGGACGGCTGACGCTCGGGCGCCGGGCGGCCGGGCCGGGTCAGTCGGCCGCGTGGACCAACTCGCCGCCGACGTAGGTCCGCAGGACCCGGGCCCCGGCGATCCCGTCGGCCGGGCCGGTGAGGATGTCGCGGTCCAGCACGACCAGGTCGGCCCACCGGCCCGGGGCGAGCACCCCCGCGTCGTCGACGCCGTTCACATGCGCGGAGCCGGCCGTGTAGGCGGCGATCGCGGAGGCGAGGTCGAGCCGCTGCTCGGGCAGGAACACCCGGTCGTCGGTGGCGTCCGGCTCCCTCCGGTTGACGGCCACGTGCAGTCCGGCCAGCGGGTCCGGGCTGCTCACCGGCCAGTCGCTGCCCGCCGCCAGGGTGGCGCCCGCCCGCTGGAGCGCGCCGAACGGGTACTGCCACGCGGCGCGCTCCGGGCCGAGGAAGGGGATGGTCAGCTCGTCCATCTGCGGCTCGTGCGCCGCCCACAGCGGCTGGATGTTGGCGACGGCGCCGAGCCGGGCGAAACGCGGCACGTCGTCCGGGTGGACCACCTGGAGGTGCGCCAGGTGGTGCCGGGTGCCGCGCCGGCCGTTGGCGGTGCGGGCGGCCTCGACCGCGTCCAGCGCCTCGCGCACCGCCCGGTCGCCCAGCGCGTGGAAGTGCACCTGGAAGTCCAGTGCGTCCAGGTCGGTGACGTACCCGCGCAGGGCGAGCGGATCGACGAAGCTGAGGCCGGAGTTGGCGGTCGCGCAGCCGCAGCCGTCGAGGTAGGGGCTGGTCATGGCGGCGGTGAAGTTCTCCGCGATGCCGTCCTGCATGATCTTCACCGAGCCGGCCCGGAACCGTCCGTGCGCCAACGCGGCGCGCCGCTCGACGAGTTCGGGGATCTGCTCGGCGCCCCGGTCGCGGTCCCACCAGAGCGCTCCGGTCACCCGGGCGGTCAGCGCGCCCGAGCGCGCGGCGGCCAGGTAGGCGTCGGACGGGTCGGGCTGGCCGTTGAACTCCCCGAGCAGGGCGTCCTGCCAGCCGGTGACGCCGAGCGAGTGCAGCAGCCGCTGCGCGCGCAGCAGCCCGTCCAGCCGGTCGGCGGCGGTGGCCGGCGGCAGCAGCCGGGCCACCAGGGCGGTGGCGCCTTCCTGGAGGGTGCCGCTCGGGGTGCCGTCGGGCTCCCGCTCGATCCGTCCGTCGGCCGGGTCGGGGGTGTCGCGGTCCAGGCCGGCCAGCTCCAGGGCCCGGGTGTTGGCCCAGGCGCCGTGGTGGTCGCGGTTGGTCAGGTAGACCGGGCGGTCCGCGACGACGCTGTCGAGCAGTTGGCGGGACGGCAGGCCGCCGTCGAAGCTCTCCATCGACCAGCCGCTGCCGGTGATCCACTCCTGCTCGGGGTGGGCCTCGGCGTAGTCGCGGATCCGCGTCAGGTAGTCGGTGACGCCGACCGTGCCGGTGAGGTCGCAGGCGGCCAGCTCGGCGCCGCCGAAGACCGCGTGGACGTGCGCGTCCTGGAAGCCGGGAAGCAGCAGCTTTCCGGCGAGGTCGACGACTTCGGTCCCGGGACCGATCAGCTCGCGGACCTCATCGTGGCCCACGGCGGTGATCCGTCCACCGGTCACGGCCAGGCTGGTCGCCCGGGTCCGGGCGGCGTCGCCGGTGTGCACGGGGCCGCGGGTGAAGACCAGATCGGCCTTGGTCATGGGTGGTGCTCCGTTCTCGGGTGGTACGGGGTCGTGCGGGGTCGTGCGCGGTGGTACGGAGTCCTGCGGGGTGGTGCGAGGCGGTTCAGGTGGTACGAGGTCAGCGGGTGCCGCCGAGGAAGTACGGCGAGCGCCGCCGCCAGCGGGCCCAGGCCGCCGCGGGCAGGCCGCTGACGATCATCAGTACCACCACCGAGAGCTCGAACCAGCCGTTGTCGGCGGAGAGTTCGAAATGGTCGGTGGAGTCGTAGAAGGTCCAGGCCAGATAGCCGCCGACGACGAGCAGCGTCGCCGCGCCGAGCAGCGGGCCGACGACCGCCCGCAGGCCCTCCAGCAGGTCGGTGCGCAGCAGGTGGCGGAAGCGGACGGCGGCCGCGACGGCGGTGAGCGCGTAGTACAGGGCGACGATGATGCCGATCGCGTTGACGGCCGCCGCGATGAGGTCGTTGACGGTCGGGACGGCGACCGAGCAGAGCGCCAGCAGCACCGCGACCCCGGTGATCAGCAGGGTGCCGGTGGCGGGCGTCGAGTGCCGGGGGTGCAGCCGGGTCCACACCGGGCCGAGCACGCCGTCGCGCCCCATCGCGTAGAGCCCGCGGGCGGTCGGGATCACCGAGGACTGCAGCGAGGCCACCGCGGAGAGCATCAGCGCGATCAACGGCAGCGCGGCCAGCGGCTGGTCGGCCAGCCGGGCTCCGAAGTACGCCAGACCGTGCGCGCCGTTGTCCGCCAACTCGCCGAGCGGGAGTACCCGCTGGAAGGCCGTTCCGGCGAGCAGGAAGAGCAGCAGCATCACCACCAGGGCGAGCGTGCCGCCCCGGGAGGCGTCCCGCGGGTCGCGGACCTCCTCCCCCACACTGAACACCGACTCGAATCCCCAGTAGCAGAACACCGCCAGCACCATGCCCTGCGCCAGGGCCTCGAAGGACGGGATCGCGAAGGGGTTGAACCACTGGAGCGAGAACGGCTGGTCGCCGGCGAACAGCCCGTACCCGCAGAAGCCGAGCAGCACCGCGTACTCGAAGACCAGTAGCGCCTTCTGCAGCCGGGCGGCCAGGTCGAGCCCGCGCACCGCGACCAGCGCGGCGCCGATCAGGACGACCAGGCCGATCAGGGTGCACTGGACGGTCGAGTCCGCGTCGAGCCGCAGGCCCGCGATGCTGCGCAGGTGGGCCAGGTCGAGGAGCTGGACGATCGAGGAGCCGGTGACGGTCGTGGTGTAGGCCATGAACACCACGGTGCCGACGGTGTTCACCCAGCCGGTGAGGAAGCCGAGCCAGGGGTTGAGCGTGCGGCCCACCCAGCGGTAGCTGCTGCCGGCGTCCGGCTCCGAGGCGTTCAGCCGTCCGTAGCCGCCCGCGATGGCGAGGACCGGGAGGAAGGCCAGCAGCATGATCGCGGGGAGGTGCAGCCCGACGACCCCGGCCATCAGGCCCAGGCCGATGCCGATGCTGCTGGTCGCGGCGGTGCTGGAGGCGGCGATGGCCGCCCCGTCGAGGAGGCCGAGCGAGCGGCGCATGGAGAGGTGGGAGCTGTCGGCGTCCGTTCTCGGACCGCCGCCCGTGGCCTTCACCGTCGATGCCAAGGGATCACCGCCTTGAGGGTGGGGTGGGGGTGGGGGAAGTGCGAGCCATGAAACCGGGGGCGCCGGGACACGTCAATGCTGTTGTCATAAGGGAGGGGGCGCCGCCCCCCGGCGCGCGGAACAATGGTGAGCGCCCTTACGCCACCGCCCCGGCCGGTCGTACGGTCGCCATCGGCCGACCGTTTCCGACCGCCGCTCCCGGTCCAGGAGGGCCCATGGAACCCCGCTGCCCCATCACCCACGTGCTCGACACCCTCGGCACCGACCTGCACGCCGAAGCCGCCCATCTGCGCACCCACGGCCCGGCCGTCCGGGTCGAACTCCCCGGCCGGGTCCTGGCCTGGTCGGTGACCCGCGCCGACGTCGCCAAGCGCCTCCTCACCGACCCCCGGCTCGCCAAGAACGCCCGCCGCCACTGGCCCGACTGGATCGACGGCCGGGTCGGCCCGGACTGGCCGCTGGCCAGCTGGGTCGCGGTGGAGTCGATGTTCACCAGCGACGGCGAGGACCACCACCGGCTGCGCACGCTCACCTCGCCCTCGTTCGGCCCGCGCCGGGTGGAGGCGCTGCGGCCCCGGGTGCGGGCGATCACCGCCGCCCTGGTCGACGGGCTGCGCACGGCGGCGCCCGGCGAGCGCGTCGACCTGCACACCCGGCTGTCCTATCCGCTGCCGACCACACTGATCTGCGACCTGTTCGGAGTCCCGGAGGAGCAGCGGCCCGAGGTGCGGCGGGTGGTGGACGGCGCCCTGGAGACCGACGCCGCCCCCGAGCACGCCAAGGCCCTGCTCGACGACCTGTTCGCCGCGATGGCCCGGCTGGCCGCCACCAAACGGGCGACGCCGGGCGACGACATGACCAGCGACCTGATCGCCACCCGCGACGCCCAGGGGTCCCGGCTGAGCGAGCCGGAGCTGGTCTCCACCCTGATCCTGATGATCGGTGCCGGGTCGGAGACCACCGTCAACCTCATCGACCACGCGGTGGCGCTGCTGCTCGCCCACCCCGGGCAGCTGGCGCTGATCCGCTCCGGCGAGGCGACCTGGCGCGACGCCATCGAGGAGACGCTGCGCCTGGAGGCACCGGTGATGCACCTGCCGATGTACTTCGCGGCCGAGGACGTCGACCTCGGCGAGGGCGTGCTGATCCGCGCCGGCGAGCCGATCCTGTTCGCCTTCGGCGCGCCCGGGCGCGACCCGGCGCTGCACCCCGACCGGCCGGAGGAGTTCGACCTCACCCGGCCCGACAAGACCCACCTCGCCTTCGGCCACGGCCGCCACTACTGCCTGGGCGCGCTGCTCGGCACGATGGAGGCCGAGGAGGCGCTGAGCGCCCTGTTCGGCGCCTTCCCCGACGTCGAACTCGCCGTTCCGGTGGAGGAGTTGCTCCCGCAGGAGTCCTTCATCGTGAACGCCCTGCAGGCCCTGCCGGTCCGGCTCACGCCCACCACCGGGTGACCGCCGCGCGGGCGCCGGCGCCGACTGTCGGTGGCACCGCCTACCGTACGCCCATGAAAAATCACCCCACCGTGGTACGCCTGGAGCCCTGGTCCGAGCAGGACGCCCCGCTGCTCTCCGCCCTCAACGCACCGGAGCTGATGACCCATCTCGGCGGCCCGGAGACCGAGGAGAAGCTGGCCGACAGGCACCGCCGCTACATCGCCCTCTGTGCCCAACCGCCCTCCGAGGGGCGGATGTTCCGGATCGTGCTGCTGCCGGAGGGTACGGCGGCGGGCGGCATCGGCTTCTGGGCACGGGAGTGGGAGGGCGAGGAGGTGTACGAGGCCGGCTGGGCGGTGCTGGCGGCCTTCCAGGGCCGCGGGGTGGCGACGGCCGCCGCCCGCGCGGTGGTGGCCGAGGCCCGGGCCGCCGGGCTCCGCCGCCACCTGCACGCCTTCCCCTCGGTGGACAACCCGGCGTCCAACGCGGTGTGCCGGGGCGCGGGCTTCGAACTGCTGGGCCCCCGGGGCTTCGAGTACCCGCCGGGCCGCCCGATGCGCTGCAACGACTGGCGCTTCGACCTCCGGCGGCCGTGACGCCGGGGAGACCCGGCCGCCCCGGGCCCGGTGAACGGGCCCGGGGCGAGCCGGCAGGGCGGGGTCGGGCAGGGCTGGATCAGGCGGCGCTGTTGCGGCGGCGCAGCAGGAAGACGCCGGCGGCGGTGGCGAGGGCCGCCGCTCCGCCGACGGCCGCGACCTGGGGGTTGATCATCGGCACGGCCTCGGCGGGCGCGGCGCCGCCGCACTCGGCGTGGCCGATGGTCAGGTTCGCGCCGTTGAGGATCGGCAGCAGGGCGATCCGGACGGCGTTGACGGTGAGCACGCCGTTGGCGTCGGTGGTCTGCTCGTTGAGGACGATGGTGGCGACCCCGGGCACGTTGACCTGGGTGTTGGGGGCCGCACCGGCCTGCAGGGTGATCGCCGGGAGCAGCGGGACGCGGACGGTACCGCCGGCTATGAGGCCGGAGCCGGTGGCGCCGGTCGGGGTGGCGGTGCAGGTCGAGTTGACGCCGGTGAGCGAGACGGTCGCGAGGGTCAGGTCGACGCCGAGCGAGTCGACCGTGGCGGAGGCCCCCGAGGTGCCGGCCTGCGGGTCGCCGGAGGTGGTGGCGGTGAGCACCGAGTCGGTGGCGAACGGCCCGAGGTGGACGCCGGCCAGGGTGTTGGTCCCGCCCGAGGGGTAGGTGGAGGACGGCATCGGGGAGACGGAGACCAGGCTGCCGACGGCGTCCGCGGCCACCACGTAGGCCTTGGCCTGGGGCGCGGCGAGCGCGGCCCAGGCCGGTGCGGCGGTGCAGACCAGCGTGGCGGTCAGAGCGGCACCGGCGAGCAGGCGGGTGCGGTTACGACGAGAGGTCATGGTGGTGGTGCCTTTCGTGGGGACGGGAGGAGGACGACGGTCGGTGACGGTCGGGGGGACGGCGGGACCGCGCGCGGCCGTCGGGCGGGGCGCGGGCCGGTCCGCGGGCGCTCATCGCACCGGCTCGCCGAGGACGGCCGCGGGCGGCGGGGCGCTCGCGACGGCGGCAGGTGCGACGGGCGCGGGGGCGACGGCGACCCGGGCGGTCTTGTGCCAGGAACTGCGCCGGCACAGCATCCGCCAGGCCGCCCGGACGGCGACCAGGTAGGTCGTGGCGGCGTACAGGGCCAGCGCGAGCCCGTACCCGAGCGCGGCCCGCCGCCCGGTGCCCGGCTCGCAGCGCCGCCGGTAGAGCGGACCCCAGATCGCGAACTCGCCGACCCCCAGCAGCAGGTAGAGCGTCAGCAGCAGCGCGCCGCCCTGCCGCAGGAAGGCGAGCACGAACTCCGGGTAGACCACGAGGTTGTAGCCGAACGCCGCGATCGGCACGGTGTACACCAGCAGGCCGACGAGTTGGAGCCACGGCTGGCTCATGAAGTAGAGCACCTCCAGGAAGCCGGCCGTGCCGAACGCCCGCGAGCCCCAGATCTCCCGCAGGTAGCGGGTGCACTGCATCGAGCCCTGCGCCCAGCGCACCCGCTGGGTGATCAGCTGCCGCACGCTCCACAGCGCCTCCTGGTCGACCCAGGCGTCGGTGGTGTAGCCGTTGCGCCAGCCGGCCAGCATCAGGCGCAGGCCCAGCTCGTAGTCCTCCAGCAGGGCCTTGCCCCACGGCCGCCCGCCGCCGCGGTCCACCGAGCGCAGCGCCGAGAGCCGGGTGAACTGGCCGTTGCCGCCGACGTTGACGGTGCCGGTGCGGCGGCGGGTGATCTGCATGGCGGAGATCGGCCCGCGGAACTCGATGTCCTGGAGGCGGGCGAGCAGCCGGGCCCGCCGGTTGGCGAGCGCGCCGCGGCCGGGCAGCGGCCGGGGCACGTCGCGGTTGGACATCCGCACCTCGACCTGCACGGCCCCGATCCCGGGATCGCCGAAGAGGGCCGGTCCGGCGCACACGGCGAGCGCTCCGGGAGAGGGGCGGCCGTCGGCGTCGAGCACGCAGAGCACCACCCGTTCGGGGTCGGTGCCGGCGGGCAGCGCGGCCTCCACGGCCCGGTAGCCGGCGTTCAGCGCGTCGCCCTTGCCGGTCCGGGCCTCGGGCAGCCGCCGGGACACCAGGTGCACGGTGAGGCGGTCGCAGGTGGCGGGCCAGGTGCGGACGAGTTCGGCCGTCCGGTCCGCGGAGGCGTCGTCGACGACCCAGACGGTGGCGCCGGCGAAGTGCTCGGCGAGGTAGTCCAGGGTCGTGGCGATGACGGCCTCCTCGTCCCGGCAGGGGATCAGGAAGTGCCAGCCGAAGCCGTCCGGGTCACCGGGCAGGGCGGGCCGGTCCCGCAGGTAGCCGCGCACGATCACCACGACGTAGGCGAGGAAGCCGATGCCCAGGACGAAGGAGAGCGAGACGGAGGTGTCCAGCAGGGTCACGGTCCGTCCTCCCCGTTCGTGCGGACGGGTGCGGCGGCGGTGCCGCCGCTGGGCAGCAGCCACAGGTAGAGCAGGGCGGCGGCGAGGGCGGCGGCCATCATCAGCACCGAGCCGAACAGGACGTGCGTCCAGCCGAAGCCCTCGGCGCCGTACCGGTGTTGCATCACCAGCACGAGGGTCAGCCGGGCCAGGTTGGTGGCCACGACCAGTGCGGCGGCGAGCGCGAAGGCCACCAGGACGCGGCCGGGCCGGCGGTTGCCGAAGAGCAGCAGCAGGGCGGTCACCAGGGCGAGCGGGGCGATCAGCAGCGCGCTGCTGCAGCCGGTGCTCAGGGCCACTCCGCGGTCCAGGCCGGTGTGGTCGCCCGCGTACAGCACGGGGGCGCTCGGACCTTCGAGCAGCAGGGTGCGCATGCCCAGGAGGTGCTCGACGAGCCACGCCGTGCCGCGGCTCTCCTGGGAGCGGTAGGCGCGTTCGCCGGCCACCAGGGAGCCGCACACGCCGAGCAGCGCGGCGCCGCAGAGCATCCCGACCGGGGAGCGCCCGGTGCGGGTCGCCGCGCGCGGGCGGGGTGCGAGCGGGTGCGGCAGGGATTCGGTCATGGCGCGGCTCAGTCCTCGCCCGGGCCCTCGCCGCGGCGCAGTCGGCTGCGGCGGAGCAGTCCGAGCCCGAGCAGCACCATGGCCACCGCGGCCGTCGCCGTGACGCCGAGGCCCACCGATCCGGTCGCCGCCAGGGCGCCGCCGCCGGCTGCCGGCGGCAGTCCGCCGGCCACAGGTCCGTACATGGGGGAATTCCTCTCGTCGGAGAACCGGGGTCATACGAGGGGGGGTGCCGCGCAGCGGAAGGGATGCGGGCGAATTCGGTGAGCACCCGGACACAGGGGGGGCAGCACCGGGCACATCGGAACGGCCCAGGCGGGGAGGAACGTTACCGCGATGCCACCGCGGATCGAACTCCCTTTCTGGTGGCACATCATGGAACGAAAATCAGACTTCTGATGGTCCGTATTCGCACGATGCTTCCCGCGAACGAGCCGAACGGCGTGTCGACGGCATGTCAACGGAGTGTCGCGGCGACCCGCCGTACCGCCATTCGGGGGACATTGATCACCAACGGTTGCCGCGGCTCAGCGCCGATGGCCATGTTGTGACACGTAGTCCGAGCACTCCGAGCTTTCGATCGGATGCACCGTCAAGGGAGCCCGAATGCCCTCAGCCGACATAGCCGTGGTCCTCGGCACCCGACCGGAAATCGTCAAACTCGCCGGTGTGGTGCGGCTCCTGGAGGACGCCGCCCGCATCGTGTGGACCGGTCAGCACTGGGATCCCGGCCTCACCACCGCCTTCTTCCGGCAGTACGCGCTCCCCCGCCCGCACATCACCCTCAGCGGCGTCGCCGGCGAGGCCCGGGGCCGACAGATCGGCCGGATGGTCAGCGCGCTCAGCGACCACTTCACCGAGCATCCGCCCGCCGCCGTCGTCGTCCAGGGCGACACCAACTCCGCCGCCGCCGGCGCACTGGCCGCCCACTGCGCGGGCGTGCCCGTCGTCCACGTCGAGGCCGGACTGCGCTCCTTCGACCCCGACATGCCCGAGGAGGCCAACCGCCGGCTCATCGCCCCGCTCGCCGACCTGCACTGCGCCCCGACCGCGACCGCCGCCGCCCACCTGCTGCGCGAGGGCATCGAGGCGGAGCAGGTGGTGGTCACCGGCAACACCGTCGTCGAGGCCACCCTGGAATCACTGCCCGGACCGGTCGAGGCCCGCGCCGTCCTGGACGGATTCGGGCTGCGCCCCAACCGCTATCTGCTGGCCACCCTGCACCGGCCGGAGAACACCGACGACCCCGCCCGGCTCGGCCGGATCCTCGGCCAACTCGCCGCGCTGGACCTGCCGGTGGTGCTGCCGCTGCATCCGCGCACCCGGGCGGCGATCGAACGGTTCGGGCTCTCCGGCGCGCTCGCCGGGCTGCGCCCGGTGCCCCCGGTCGACCACCGCACCTTCCTCGCCCTGGCCGCCGGCTGCCGGCTGCTGGTCTCGGACTCCGGCGGGGTCCAGGAGGAGTGCACGGTCCTCAAGCGGCCGCTGATCGTGGTCCGCAACTCCACCGAACGGCCCGAGGCGGTCCGCTCCGGCTTCGCCCGGCTGGTCCGGCCCGGTGCCGAACTCGACGTCGCGCTCCGGGAGTTGCTCGCCGACCCGGAGGCCGTCGGGGCGCTCGCCGGGCGGCCCTCCCCGTACGGCAACGGCACCGCCAGCGCGGAGATCGTCGCCGCCGTCCGCTCCCGCTACCTCGCCGAGGACCGCGCGCGGCTGCTCTGCGCCGGGTGAGCCGGTTCGTCCCTAGGGCCGACCGCTGCCGGACCCGGGTCCGCCGAGGCGAAGGTTCCAGCGGCCCACCCACCCGGTCAGTTCGACGCCGGCCAGCGGGGGCACGTCGAGCCGCCGGAAGGCCTGGTCCGTGACGCCGAGGGCGTGCACCGCGGCGGCCCGCACCACGTCCGGCTCGGCGACCACCAGCACCCGGCCGCCCAGCACCGCCGCCGTGCCGTCCAGCCAGCCGCCCACCCGGGCGCACAGCTCCCGCACCGACTCGCCGCCGTGCGGCGCCGCCGCCGGGTCGGACAGCCACGCCCGCACCGCCTGCGGCTCCTCGGCCACCACCTCGTCGAGGGTCCGCCCGCTCCAGCGGCCCGTCGCACAGCCGCGCAGCTCGGGCTCGTCCACGGCGTCGGACAGCCCCAGCTCCTCGGCGGTGCGGCGGCAGCGGGCGGAGGGCGAGACGAACCGCAGGGCCGCCGCCGGCAGGCCCGGCCCGGCGGCGCGGGCGGCCCGCACCCCGGCGGCGTCGAGCGGATCGCCCCCGTCCACGGACCCTTCGCCGCCGAACCGGGCCTGCCGCAGCTCCGGCCCGATCGCCGGAGCGACGAAGATCACCCGTACTGTCATGCCCTTCCCCCTTCGTACACCTGTGACCCTTGGCAGCCCCCCGGACCAGCGGCTTCCGGGCCCTGCGGCGGACGATTGCGCAGCTCGCGGCGCGGCAACGATTCGGCGTACGCCCTTGGCTCCGCCGTCACCGGGCGCTACGGTCTCACCCGACAACTGAAGACGACGGCGAGACGGAAGCCCGGTGGAAATCCGGCACGGTCGCGCCACTGTAAGCCGGAACCGGCCGCCTCACGCAACGGCGGGGTCCGGCGAGTCAGACCCGACCGCCGTCGTCAGAGCTCCACCGAACGGGACGCGTGTTTCCCCCAGGAGGTCCTGCCATGGCCCAGTCCGTCCTCTCCCCCAGCCTGCCCGCGGGCGGTTCCGCCCCGGCCACGCTGCCGATCCGCGCCATCCTTCCCTGGGCGCTGTTCCTCGGCACCCTGATGCTGGTCCTGCTCTACTTCGTCGGTGCCGAACAGGGCGCCACCTCCGTGTTCTCCGGGGCCACCGTGCACGAGTGGGTGCACGACGGCCGCCACCTGCTCGGCTTCCCGTGCCACTGAGCGGAGACCACGCACCGATGAACGACTCCGCATCCATGCCCTCGGGCACCGTCGGAAAGCTGCTGCTGCGCGGTCTGCTGGCCGGCCTGGTCGCCGGGCTGGTGGCCTTCGTCTTCGCCTACACCGTCGGCGAGGGCCCCGTCTCGGACGCCATCGCCCAGGAGCAGTCGCAGTCCGCCCCGGCCGGGCACCACCACGACCACGGCGGCGGGGCCGGTTCCGCCGCCGGCCCGGCGGACTCCCACGAGGCCGCCGACGCCGCCGGGGCCCCGGCCGAGTCCGCCGACGAGGAGGAACTGGTCAGCCGGGACCTCCAGTCCACCGCCGGCCTCGCCACCGGCGTGCTCGTCTACGGCGTCGCCGTCGGCGGCATCGCGGCGCTGGCGTTCTGCTTCGCCCTCGGCCGGGTCGGCCGGTTCGGCCCCCGGGCCACCGCCGCACTCGTCGCGGGCGCCGCGTTCACCACCGTCTACCTGGTGCCGTTCCTCAAGTACCCGGCGATGCCGCCGGCGGTCGGCAATCCGGACACCATCGGGAAGCGCACCGCGCTGTTCTTCCTGATGATCGCGCTCAGCGTGCTGATCGGCACGGCCGCGGTGATCACCGGCCGACGGCTGGCACCGCGCCTGGGCACCTGGAACGCCGTCCTCGCGGCCGGCCTCGGCTACGTCGCGGTGATGGCCGTGCTCTCCTTCGTGCTGCCGGACAACGACGACGCCATCCCGGACGGCTTCCCGGCCGGGCTGCTGTGGGACTTCCGGCTCGCCTCGATCGGCCTGCAGGCCGTGCTGTGGACCGGTTTCGCCCTGGTCTTCGGCGCCCTGGCGCAGCGGATGCTCGCCCCGGCGGCACCCGCAGCGGAAAAGACGGCCGTCCCCGCTCCGGCGGTCTGACCCACTCCCCCGGTCCCCACTCCCCGTCCCTCCTCCCCAGCACACGACTCGACCCTGCCGATGGCGCGCCGGCGGGGTCGAGTCGCACGTGCGCCCCCCGTGCGGGTTTGGCAGCATCGGACTCGGACGGACGCCGGGCTCCGGGGCGTCCCCGAGCGGAGGAGGGAACGGCCGATGCGCGGCAGGAACGGCCCGACCTCGGGCCATGGCGCCGGTCCGGCCCGGCGCGCCCCGCCATGACCGCAGGACGCGGGCGCTCGCGGCGCCCCGGCAGGCCCAGGACCGCCCTTCGCACCGGGCCGGACCGGGCCACCCGCCGCGCGGCCACCCGCACCACCGACCGAACGGGCGAACGAGTGCCGCCCGGACTGCGGACCGCCGCCGGCTACGCCTGGCGGCTGGTCGCCCTCGGTGTTTCCGCCTACCTGGCCGTCACCGTCCTCAGCCGGCTCCAACTGCCGGTGATCGCGGTGTTCCTCGCCCTGGTCATCACCTCGGTCCTGCGCCCGCCGGTCGATCTGCTGGCCCGGGCGCTGCCCCGCTCGCTGGCCGTGCTGTTCACCCTGGTGGGCTCCGCCGTGCTGGTGGGCGGGATCCTCGCCCTGGTCGGCACGACCGTCGCCGTGGAGTGGGGCCGGCTCGGCGACGAGTTGCACGGCGGGTTCGGCCGGATCGACCGCTGGCTCAGCGGGGCCCCCTTCCATCTGCGCCCCGGCGCGGCCGGCGACCTCAGGTCCCGGATCGGCGACTACCTCTCCGCCCACCGTTCCGCGCTGCTCAGCACCGCGCTCAGCGGCGCCGGGCGGGCCGTCGAGCTGCTCACCGGGCTGGCGCTCGCGGTGTTCTGCGCGATCTTCTTCCTGCACTCCGGCGACCGGATGTGGAGCTGGGGAGTGCACCAGCTCCCCACCCGCACCCGCCCGGTGTGGCAGCGGGCGGGCCAGGCCGCGTGGCACACCTTCGCCGGTTACACCCGCGGCGTGCTGATCGTCGCGGCGACCAACGCCGTCCTGGTCGGCATCGCGCTCGCCGTCCTCCGGGTGCCGCTGGTACTGCCCCTGGTGGTCCTGGAGTTCGTCGCCACCCTCATCCCGCTGATCGGCTCCCCGATCGCACTGGCGATCGCCGCCCTGGTCGCCCTGGCCGCCCGCGGCCCGGTGGTGGCCCTGCTGGTCCTCGGCCTGATCGTGGTGATCGGCCAGATCGAGGGCCACCTCCTCCACCCCCTGGTCCTCGGCTGGTCGGTGCGGATCCACCCGGTCGCCATCGCCCTGTCCGTCGCCGGCGGCGCCGTCCTCGGCGGGGTCCTGGGCGCCCTGGTGGCCGTCCCGGTGGTGTCCGTCGCCTGGGCGGTGACCGGCGCCCTGCGCCACGACTCCCCCGACGGCTGAGCAACGCACCGGCCACCAGGGACCGTCCTCGGTCACCCGGTGGCCGGCGCGTTCGGGCGTACCGGCCACTTGCGGCAAGGTCACTTGGCGGCCCGGTCGAACACCGCCTTCGACCAGCGGTAACCGAGTACGGCCAGCCCCAGGCACCAGGCCACGGCGATCCACCCGCTGTTGCCGATGCCGGTGCCGAGCAGCAGCCCGCGCAGGGTCTCGATGGCCGGGGTGAACGGCTGGTACTGGGCAATCGGCTGGAACCACCCCGGCATCGCGTCCACCGGGACGAAGGCGCTGGAGACCAGCGGCAGGAAGATCAGCGGCAGGGCGTTGTTGCTCGCCGCCTCGGCGTTCGGGCTGACCATGCCCATCCCGACCGCGATCCAGGTGAGCGCCAGGGCGAACAGCGTGAGCAGCCCGAAGGCGGCGAGCCATTCCAGCACCGTCGCGTCGGTGGAACGGAAGCCGATGGCCACGCCGACGGCGCCGACGACGACCGCGCTGGCGACCGCCTGCAGCACACTGCCGACCACGTGACCGATCAGCACGGACCCCCGGTGGATCGCCATCGTGCGGAACCGGTCGATGATGCCCTCGGTCATGTCGTTCGCGATGGAGACCGCCGCGCCGACCGTGGTGCCGCTGATGGTCATCAGCACGATGCCCGGAACGAGGTACGCGATGTACTCGGCGCGGTCGGCGCCACCGCCGCCGATGCCCGCGCTCATCACGTCGCCGAAGATGTAGACGAACAGCAGCAGCAGGACGACCGGTGTCAGCAGCAGGTTGAGGGTCAGCGAGGGGTAACGGCGGGCGTGTAGCAGATTGCGCCGCAGCATCGTCGCCGAGTCGCGCAGAGCGAGCGGGACGGAGCTCATCGGACAGCCTCCTCGGGCTGGTTCGGAGGGGTGGACCCGCCGGTCAGGGCGAAGAACACGTCGTCGAGGTCGGGTGTGTGCACGGTGAGTTCGTCGGCCTCGATGCCGGCGGCGTCCAGGCGGTCGAGGATCGCGCGCAGTTCGCGCTGACTGCCGTCGTTGGGGATCCGCAGCGCGAGCGCCTCGTCGTCCCGGACGGCGTCGGCCAGCACGGCGGCGGCCGAGCGATGGGCCGCCGCGTCGGAGAAGCGGAGCCGGACGTATCCGCCGGGGATCAGCCGCTTCAGCTCGTCGGCGGTGCCGTCGGCCACGATCCTGCCGCCGTGGAGCACCGCGATGCGGTCGGCGAGTTCGTCGGCCTCCTCCAGGTACTGGGTGGTGAGGAGGACGGTGACGCCGCCGGCGACCAGTTCCCGGACGACCTGCCACATGGCGTGCCGGGAACGCGGGTCGAGGCCGGTGGTCGGCTCGTCGAGGAAGATGATCCGCGGGTTGCCGACCAGGGTCATGGCGATGTCGAGCCGCCGCCTCATGCCGCCCGAGTAGGTGGAGGCGGGTTTCCCGGCGGCCTCGGCGAGGTCGAACCGCTCCAGCAGCTCGGCCGTGACCCGCCGTCCCTCCTGCCTGGACAGGTGGTGCAGGTCCGCCATCAGGCGCATGTTCTCCTCGCCGGTGATCAGGCCGTCCACGGCGGAGAACTGCCCGGTGACGCCGATCGCGGCGCGCACGCCGTCCGGGGCGGCGGCGATGTCGTGGCCCGCGACCCGGGCCTGCCCGCCGTCGGGCTTGATCAGGGTGGAGAGGATCTTCACGACGGTGGTCTTTCCGGCGCCGTTGGGTCCGAGCAGCGCGAACACGGTGCCGGCCGGGATGCTCAGATCGACGCCGTCGAGGACGGTCTTGTCGCCGTAGGACTTGCGCAGGCCGACGGCGGTGACCGCGGCGGGCGCCTGCGGGCCGGGCGACCGCCTCGGCGCGGGCATGGCAGAAGACGGCATGGGGTCCTCCCGTTCGAGGGCTGGGTGGCGGAGAGCGCGGGCGAGTCGGGACGCTACGGGATCGGCGGGCGATGTGCGGCCCGAAGGCGCCACGAGGCCTGAAGGTGCCAAAGGGTCTGAGGGTGCCGGCGGGCCTGAGGCTGCGGCGGGATCGGGGGCACCACGGGACCGGAGGCGCCCCGGGGCTGAACGGCGGTCAGGCCTTGGCGCGGACGATGTCGATGTTGCCGTAGCGGGTGCGGGCGTGGAGCTTGACGGCGTCCTCGGTCTCCGCCGGGGCGTCGGAGGCGGCGAGCAGGTTGCGGACCTGCCCGGACACCGAGCTGACGTCGAGCCAGGCGGCCGTGCCCTCGCGGATGCCGACCTCGATGGCGCCGTAGGAGGTCTCCAGCTGGACGGTGCTGCGGGCGACCTCCCCGACCCGCAGGGTGCCGTGGGCGGTGGTGGCGGTGACCGAGGCCTCGGCGCGCCGGATCTCGATGTCGCCGTTGGCGCCGCTCACCCGCAGGTCGCCGGTCGCGGCGTCGACGGTCGTGGTGCCGTGCGAGTTCTTCAGCACGGCCGGGCCGTCGGCGAGGCCGACGCGCAGGCTGCCGGAACTGGTGGTGATCTCGGACCGGCCCTCGACGCGGTCCACGGTGATCGACCCGTGCGAGGCCGTCAGCGTCAGCGGACCGGTCGCATCGAGGCGGACGTCACCGGCGGAGGTCTTCACCCGGACCTCGCCGAGCCGCCCCTCGCCCAGCACCTGGGCCCAGGCGCCGGTCAGGTCGACACGCGAACCCGCCGGCAGCTCCACCGTCACGTCGACGGTACCGGTGCGCCCGACGAGGTACCGCGGCCTGGGCGTCCTGACGGTCAGCGCCCCGTTGGCGTACCCGACCTCGGTCTGCTCGGCGGCCCGCACGTCCAGGTCCTTCTTCGGGTCGCGCGGCCGCACCTCCACGGCGGTGTCGGTGCGGTCCTCCGCGACGAAGCGGATCGAACCGGCCTCCACGTGCGCGGTCACCGAGATCGGTTCCGGGGTGTCGAAAGAAGGCATGGTGTGCCCCGTTCTCCGGGCGTTCGGCCCAGGTTGCTCGATGCTCTGGCTGACCTCCGGAACGAGGTCCATGACGCTATGGTGGCATCACTTTGGCGCCACCGCAAGCCATTCTGGCAGTGGGATGGCGGCAAGAGCTCCCGAGGCGTGGATCCGAAGGCGCCGCCGGCGCCGCAATCGGCGGGGACTGCCCACGGATCCGGCTCACTCAGCACCCACCGTGGCACCCTTCGACGCCCGGCGACGCCACCATGGCATCACTGCGATGCCGTCGAGCTTGTCCGCCGCACCTACCGGCGGCGGAGCACCAGGGCCCTCAGCCCGTTCCGGAAGTCGGAGACCAGCCGCCACGGCGGAGCCTCCGGCACGAGTTCGAGGCCGGGGAGCTCCGCGACGATGCGCTCGCGCAGGGGGCGGTGGTGCGGCGGGCGGACGCGGCTGCGCCCGACGGCCGCCGGGATCCCGTAGGGTCGGCCAATGGCGAAGTACTTCGATGTGCATCCAGAGTCCCCCCAGCCGCGCACCATCGGCACCGTGGCCGACACTCTCAGGTCCGGGGGTCTTGTCGCCTACCCGACCGACTCCTGCTTCGCCCTGGGCTGTCAGCTGGACAACCGCGACGGCCTGGAGCGGATCCGATCGATCCGGCGCCTCGACGAGCGCCACCACTTCACCCTGATGTGCGTGGACTTCGCACAGCTGGGGCAGTTCGTCCAGCTCGACAACAACGTCTTCCGCGCCGTCAAGGCGGCCACCCCGGGCAGCTACACCTTCATCCTCCCCGCCACCAAGGAGGTCCCCCGCCGTCTGATGCACCCGAAGAAGAAGACGGTCGGCGTCCGGATCCCCGACCACGCCGTCACCCGGGCCCTGCTCGCCGAACTCGGCGAGCCGCTGGTCTCCAGCACCCTGCTCCTCCCCGGCGACGACGAGCCGATGACCCAGGGGTGGGAGATCAAGGAGCGCCTCGACCACGTGCTGGACGCCGTGGTGGACTCGGGCGACTGCGGCACGGTGCCGACGACGGTGGTCGACTTCTCCGGCGGCGGGCCGGAGATCGTCCGGCGGGGAGCCGGCGACGTCACCCGCTTCGAGTGACGGGCCGCGTGAGCCGCCCGGGTACTCGGGCGGCTCACGCGACTCGGGCGGCTCAGGCGGCTCGGGCGGCTCAGGCTGCGACGAGGTCCGTGAGCTCGCGCAGGTCGACGCCGCGGCGCAGGGCGCGCAGGTCGTCCTGGAGGTCGGACGGCGGGACGGCGAGCACGGTGCAGCGGGCGTGGGTGAGGCAGTAGCGGCTCACCGATCCGCCCTGGAACAGGCGGCGCACCGTGGTGCGCAGGGTGCCGTGCCGGCCCGCGCCGACCACCAGCAGGTCGTCCGGCCGGTCAGCCAGCGAGGTCAGCACCGGTCCGACCTCGCCGCGCACCACCTGGGGCTCCACCCGGACCCCGGCCGGGAGCCCGCCGAACGCCTCGTCCAGGGCCTGCTCCAGGCGCGCGTCGGCCATGCCCTGCCAGGCGCGGAGCAGCGGCGGGCAGGGGCGCAGCCGGTAGTTGTACTCGCCGCCGGCCGGCGTCCAGGCCAGCACCGGCACCAGGACGGCGCCCCGGTCGCGCGCCTCGTCCGCCGCCCGGTGCAGGGCGGTGAGGCTGTGCAACGATCCGCTGACTCCGACGATGACGCGCGCGCCGTCCGACATGATCCTTCGCTTTCCGGTGTTCGATCCGCTGAATGCTTATGGATTATGGTTCCATAGGGCGCAAGAGCCTGCAAATCGAAGGCTTTCACTGTATATGACCTTGCATCGCGCCGACCCGTCCGGCCGCCGGGCCGAATTCGGTGGCGCCGCCCGGCCGAGCGGTCCACGCTGGCGGCGTGACAGCACCGAACAGCACTGCTCCAGAGCCTGCGGACCGGATGGACCTGGTGGACCTGGTGGACCGGGTGGCCCCTGTGGAGCCGAAGCGCCGGATCCGCGCCCTCCACACCGGACGGTGCCCGTCACCGACGTCACGCCGCTCGTGCGGCGGATCCACGGCCATCTGCGCAACGGCGAGCCGGAGGCCGCACGGCTGCTGCTGCCCGACGAGCGGCCGTACCCGGTGGCGGACGGCCTGCCGGCCCACGTCGGCGGGTGACCGGCAGCGGGGCGGCATACGATCAGGGCGTGTCCAAGTCTCGTGATTGCTCGTCAACGACCGCCACGGCCGCCTGCGCGCCCGGGTGGGCGGCGTGTTCCAAGGACTCCCTGCTGTCGATCGGGTCGGTGGGATCGGTCCTGTCGATCGGGTCGGTCGGGTCGGTGCTCTCGATCGGATCGGCCGGCAGCTTCCTGTCCATCGGCTCAGCCGGATCGGCGGCCTCCGTGCTGTCGGCCGGATCGTGGCTGAGCGTCGGCTCGCTGCTCTCCGCGAACTCGCGCTGGTCGGTGCTGTCCTGGCGCTCCCGGGGCGGGGTGCTGGCCGCCGGTGCGGTGGCGCTCACCGTGGGCGCGGTGCTCACCCGCGGGGCGCGGACGCCGCGCCGCGGCCGGTAGGACCCGGCGTGGGGGCGCGGCTGCTGCGCAATCCGGCGTTCTGGTACGTGAGCGCGCTGGCCGCGATGTGGCCGGTGCTGCGGCTGCTGCCGGCCGAGCGGGTGCTGGCGCTGCGCGAGTGGGCGTCGACCGACCTGGACAATCTGCGCCCCTGGCCGGACGGCCACCCGGTCGGCTCGCTGACGGTGTCGGCGTTCGTCCCGCAGGACACCGTCTGGATCTGGCCGGTGTTCGCGCTGTCCGTCTTCGCGGTGGTCGGGGCGCTCGGCGGCCGGCGGGCGGTGGCGGTACTGGCCCTGGTGCACGTGGTGGCGACCGCGCTGACCGAGGGTCTGGTCCGGTGGCGGATCGACCACGGCGCGCTGCCGCCCGAGGCGGCGCACGCCCTGGACACCGGCCCTTCCTACGTGGTGGTCGCGGCACTGGCGGTGGCGGCCTGCCGGGCCCGCCCGGTGTGGTCGCGGGCGCTCTGGCTGCTCATGCTCGCGGTCGCGGCGCCCACCCTGCTCGGCGGCGTCACGGACGGCGAGGTCGCCGCCGTGGGACACCTGGTCTCGCTGCTCGCGGGGCTCGCCGTCGCGGTCGCGCACCGACTGGGCCTGCGCCCGGTGGCCCGCCGGAGCGCCACCCCGTCGGCGCCGCGCCAGGCCTCGGACCGCGTGCCGTCGAACTGAGGGCGCGAGCCGACGCGTGCTACCGCGTGCCGTCGAGGTAGGCGAGGACGGCGAGCACCCTGCGGTTGTCGTCGTCGGAGGCGCCGAGGCCGAGCTTCGCGAAGATGCTGGAGGTGTGCTTGCTGACCGCGCCCTCGCTGAAGTGCAGCCGCTGGGCGATGGCGGCGTTCGAGCGCCCCTCGGCCATCATCGCCAGCACCTCCCGCTCGCGCGGGGTGAGCAGCGCCAGCGGCCGGTCGTCGGCGTTGCGGGCGAGCAGCCGGGTGATCACCTGCGGGTCCATCACGGTGCCGCCGGAGGCGACGGTGCGCAGCGCGTCCATGAACTGCGCGGCGTTGGCGACCCGGTCCTTGAGCAGGTAGCCGACCGCCCCGGCGCCGTCGGCGATCAGTTCCCGCGCGTACAGCTGCTCGACGTGCTGGGAGAGCACCAGGACCGGCAGGCCCGGCCGGGCGCGGCGGGCGGCCAGGGCGACCTGGAGGCCCTCGTCGGTGAAGGTGGGCGGCAGCCGGACGTCGACCACCGCGACGTCCGGGCGGTGCTCGGCCAGCGCGGCGGCGAGCTCGGGGCCGCTGCCCACCGCCGCGACGATCTCGTGCCCGTGGGCGGTGAGCAGGAGGGACAGACCGTCCCTCAGGAGGTAGAGGTCCTCGGCGAGGACAACGCGCACGGTAGCTCCATGGTCAGCCGGGTCGGCCCGCCCGGGGGGCTGATCAGCGTGAGCGTACCGTCGAACGCGGCGAGCCTGCGCTGGATGCCCCGCAGGCCGGAGCCCCGGCCCGGGTCGGCGCCGCCCCGGCCGTCGTCGGTGACCTCGGCGCGCAGCACGCCGCCCACATGGACCAGCTCCACCGCGGCGTGCCGCGCGCCGGCGTGCTTGACCGCGTTGGTCAGGGCCTCGCTGACCGCGTAGTAGACCGCTGACTCGACCGGGGACTCGGCCCGGCCGGGCAGCTCGGCCCGCACCTCGACGCGCAGCGGCACGTCCAGGGCCAGGGCGCGCAGCCCCTCGGCGAGGCCGCGCTCGGCGAGTACCGGCGGGTGGATGCCGCGCACCAGGTCGCGCAGTTCCTGGAGGGCCTGGGTGACGTTCTCCTGTGCCTCCGTCACCACCGTCTTCGCCTGCGCCGGGTCGCGGTCGATCAGCGCGGCGACCGCGCCCAGCCGCAGGCTCACCGCGACCAGCCGGGCCTGGGCGCCGTCGTGCAGGTCGCGCTCGATCCGGCGCAGCTCGGCGGCCTGCGCCTCGGTGGCGTCCAGCCGGGTCTCGGTCAGCTGCTCGACCCGCAGGGCGAGGCGGGAGCGCTCGGTGGGGCCGAGCAGCGCGTGCGTCCAGCGGCCGTGCAGACGCAGCGCCGGCCGGGCCAGCGCCGGGCCCGCGGCGGCACTCGCGAGGCCGAAGGCGAGGGTGAGCGCGGGGGTGAGGGCGGGGGCGGGCCGGCCGCCGAGCAAGGCCCGGAGCGGGCCGAGGTCCGGGCCGGGCAGCGGCAGGACGGTGCCCGCGAGGGCGTACAGGCCGACGCCGAGCAGCAGCGGCGGGGTGGCGGCGAGCACCCCGCCGACCAGCGGGTTCAGCACCACCCAGAGCACGTCGCGCCAGGTCGCCGGGTCCTTCCAGAGCCAGCGGATGTTGCGGGCGACGCTCGCGAACCAGCGGTTCTTGTGGTAGTCGTGGCCGGTCCAGAACCAGCCGTGCAGGGTGCGTTCGAGCCCCGGGCGCGGCAGGTACGGCGGTGGCACCGGCACCCCCGACCAGCGGCCGGCGTAGGCCCGGGCGAGGCCGGCGGCCGCGCGGGCGAGCCGGGTGGTGGAGGGGAACAGGACGAAGATCCCGAGGCCGAACCAGAGCACGAAGCTGCCGATGACGACCACCAGCAGCACCAGTTCGGCGGGGACGACCGCCGTCAGCACCAGCAGCCGGCCGAGGGCGGCGACGCGGCCGGGCCGGTCGGCGCGGCCGGGCCGGTCGGCGCGGCCGGGCCGGTCGGCGCGGGCGGCGGGTAGCGGGCGGTTCACCGGGCCTCCGGTCGCTGGTCGATCGTCCTGTGCGGGAGCGGCCCCGCCCGGGTGGCGGTCCGTCGCCCCGTCATGATCCCAGCTCCGCCGACGGGGCCCGGCGGTCGGGGCGGTCAGGGCGGTCCGGCTGCTCTGGCTGGTTCAGCCGGTGCGCCGTCCGCAGGCAGAACGCGCCGAGCAGGACGAACGCCACCGCCACCGGTATCCCGAGCGCCCGGGGCAGGTAGAGCACCAGGAACCAGCTGCGCACGGAAGGCGTGAACAGCGACAGGGCGAGCGCCACCAGTCCCTGCGGCGCGATCAGCAGGATGCCGCCGGTGGTGAGCAGGCCGACCGCCGCCGAACGTCCGTGCGAGAGTCCGGCCGCCGCCGGAGCAGCATCCCCCGTGTCCGCCGACCTGGCAGGCTTCGCGGACTCCGGGGTGCGGCGCAGTCCCTTGCGCAGCACGTCCAGCAGCTCCGGTCCGCGCGCCTCCAGCCGACGCCCGGCCGCGCGGCCCAGCCCCCACGTGTACAGCGCGCCGGTGAGCAGGCCCGCCGGCACCCCGGCCCAGCGCAGCGGGGCGCTGGACAGCAGGGTGCCGGCCAGCACCACGCCGGCCGCGGGCAGCGCCGCGAGCAGTTGCAGCCAGAATGCCGCCAGGCCCTGAGCCCGGACGTGTTCGGCGCTCTCGTCGGCGAGGTCGTCCAGCGGGCCGCCGCCGGGGCGGTCGGGCGACGGGGCGGCGCCGAGCACCGCCATCAGCGGGATCAGCCCGGCCGCCGCGCCGAGCACGGCCGGCAGCACCGCGAACACCCACGGCCGGACGGCACCCGGGGCGACCGGGAGCGCGGCAAGCGTCAGCAGCAGCGCCACCGGGGTGGTGACCAGCAGCCAGGCGGCCTGCCGGGCCCGGACGTCGGCCCGTTCCGCGCCCGGCACCACCAGCGTCAGCCAGAGCGCGCCCGCGTCCAGGCCGTACAGGTTGACGCAGAACGCGCCGGCGAACACCGCGGCGACCACCCCCGTCCATGGCAGCAGCTGGCCGAAGCCGTCGAGCAGCGGGAGCAGACCGGTGAACACGCCCGTCCAGAGCGCGGTCCGCAGGAACCGGGCCCGGCGCGGGTCGCGCCGCCAGAGCAGCAGTTCCTTGGCCAGGACCGCCCCCGCCGGGGTGTCGGGGAGCAGCCGGTTCCGCGCCCGGGGGCGGGCGGCGGCCCGGTGGGGGCGGGCGGTGCCGCCGCGCACCAGCTGCCGGGAGAGCAGCGCCGCCCAGGCCGCCAGCAGCAGCCCGCACACGGCGGCCAGGGCGCCGAGCGCGGCGACGGCCGTCGGCCAGTCCGAGCGGCGGGCCGCGTCCACCGCGACCACCGCCCAGCCCGAGGGCAGCACCCGCACCGCGGTCTGCGCCCCGGCCGCCCAGTCACCGGTCCCGAGCCGGACCAGGAAGCCGATCGCGAACCAGCCGGAGTTCAGACAGGCCATCACCAGGCCGACCAGCAGCGCGGACAGCTCCCAGCCGAGGCGGAAGCGCAGCACGCCGCCCAGCACCTGCGGGGTGAACTTCGCCAGCACCACCACGAAGAGCAGCTGGAGCAGTACGGCGGGCACCGCGACCACCGCCGCCGCCGGCCCCTGGCGGACGCCGTAGGCGAGCAGCCCGCCGAAGGCGACCAGCGCGAGCGCCGGGGTGACGCCGACGAAGGCGGCACCGAGCAGCCCGACGGCCAGGCTGCGCGGGCGCATCGGCACCATCGCGAACCAGGCCGGCCGCAGGGTGGAGTCGCCGCCGGTGACCAGCGGCCCGAGCGCCCACCCCAGGCTCCACAGCAGCTGGGCCAGCGCCAGGACGCCGAACCCGGCCTCCGGGGTCGCGTAGTCCGCGAAGCCGAGCAGCGCGGTGCCGACCGCGCCCGCCCCGCCGCACACCGTGCCGACGACCAGCCCGGCGGCACGCGGGCCGGACATCGACCGCCGAAGGACGGTCGCCTTCATGCCGGTGAGCACGGTGATCGCCACACGGCCGCCCGCCGCCGGCGGAACCGTCAGGAGGCCAGCCATTCCAGCCCCTCCGTTCCCCCGGTCCGGGCGCCGACCAGCTCGACGAACACGTCCTCCAGAGCCCGCCCGCCCCGCACCTCGGCCACCGGCCCGGCGGCCGCCACCCGGCCCCGGGCGATCACCGCGACGTGGTCGCAGAGGCTCTCGACCAGGGCCATCACATGGCTGGAGAGCACCACCGAACCGCCGGCCGCGACGAACCGCTGCAGGATCGTGCGGACCGTCGCCGCCGACACCGGGTCGACCGCCTCGAAGGGCTCGTCCAGGACCAGCAGCCACGGTGCGTGCAGCAGGGCGGTGGCCAGGCCGATCTTCTTGCGCATCCCGGTGGAGTAGTCGATCACCGCCGTCCGGGCCGCGTCCGCCAGCTCCAGCACGACCAGCAGCTCCTCCGTCCGGCTGTCCACCGTCCGCCCGTCCAGACCGCGCAACCGGCCCAGGTACCGCAGCAGCTCCCGGCCGGTCAGCCGCTCCGGCAGCGCCAGGCCGTCGGGCAGGACGCCGACCAGCGCCTTGGCCCGCAGCGGATCGGCCCACACGTCGACGCCGAACACCTCCGCCCGGCCCGCGTCCGGCCGCAGCAGCCCCACCGCCATCGACAGCGACGTCGTCTTGCCCGCGCCGTTCGGCCCGACCAGCCCGTAGAACGAGCCGCTCGGCACGGTCAACTCCACCCCGTCCACCGCCTGATGGGACCCGAACCGCTTGCTCAGCCCCGCCAGCCGCAGGGCCGGCGCACCCTCGCCCTCCACCCGCACCGCTCCTCGCACCGCACCCTCCCACCCGCACCCGGCCCACCCCCTCCGGGCGACCCAAGGCAACGCTAGGACGGACACGATCGAGGCGGAATCCACCCCGCCTCACTCTTCGGGGTGGGGCTGGACCCACCCCTGCCCTGCACCTGGCATCCGGCCCTCGACCTGCGCCACAGCACCCCGCCGCCGGCCATACCCACGGCCCGCTCGGCCCGCCCGGCCCGCGGACGGTGCCACTCCTCGCCGGGGAACACGACCGACAGCCGCCGCTCGGCGAGCACCTCGCGACGGGACCGCGGGGGCCGCCCGGGGTCCGCTTCGGCCCGGAGGGGACGGGCAGCGGTCACGGACAGCGGTCACGGGCACCGGCCTGCCCGACACACCACCGACACACCCACCGGCCATCCGAACCGCGACGAATCCCGGGCGGCCCCGCCCGGCGCGGTCAGCGGGCGAGGACCCCGGCCAGCCGAGCCGCCTCCGCCCGGACCCGGCGGGGCGCCGTGGGGGCGGTCAGGGCATCGAGGGCGGGGACGGTGGTGCGGATGCCCTCGGCGGCTGCGCAGTCGGCGGCGAGGGTGAGGACGGCCGGCAGTCCGCGGCGCGCGGGGTCGGGGGCGAGTTCGGTGAGCATCGCGGTGAGCACGGCGAACACCTGCCGGCTCGCGCCGCCGCGGGCGGCGTCGGCGAGCACGGGCATGATCCGGTTCGGCTTGGCGACGGACAGCCGCCACAGCGCCGCGAGCCACTCGCCGAGCGCCTCCGCCCGCAGCCGGCCGCGGGCGACAAGCGTCAGCACGGCGTCCAGGGCCGCGGTGCGGTGCTCGGCCCGGGCGGCGGTCATCCCGTAGGCGAGCAGGAGATGGCTCACCGGACCCGGCTCGCCCGGGAGTTCCGCGAGCCGGGGCAGCAGGGGGTCGGGTTCGCGGGGGCCGGGATCGGACGCCTGGAGCGCCAGAGTGGGCAGGCCGTGCGCGGCGACGGTCTCCGGGTCCCAGGGCGCCAGCCAGGGCAGCTGGGCGAGCTGGCCGGCCGACGTCCGGAACACGGCCGCGAACCATCCGGTCCGGGTGGGGTCGGGCAGTGCGTGGAGCAGCCCGATCACCCCCTCCGACACGGCCGGGGCGGGGGCGAGCGGGGCGATGCGCGGGGCCGTCGGCGGGGTCCAGTCGTTCGGGTCGGCCCGCTCGGGCCGGTCCGGGGGTTGGACGTGGAAGCCCTCGGGTGCGGGCGGCGGTGTGTCGGGCGGCAGGTCGCAGCCGAGTCCGGCCGCCGCCGCACGGACCGCCGACAGCGCGGACGGCGGCACCCGGAGCAGTGCCTGGGCCAGATCGGCGGGCCAGGGGCGGGCACCGGCCGCCCGGTGGGCCGCGAGCCGTTCGGTCAGCACCGACGGATCGAGGGTGCCGTCCGCTGCGGTGGGGGTGGCGAGGAGCACCGGTATCGGCGCGTCGGCGACGCCGCAGGCCGCTTCGAAGACGCGGAGCGCGGGGATCAGGGCGGGGCCGCGGAGCGGGTCCCGGAGGGCGAGCAGTTCGGCGCCGAGCGCGGCGGACCGGTGCTCGCGGCCGGTCAGGGCGTCGAGCAGGCAGCCCAGCGCTCCCCCGACGCTGCCGATGCCCGCGAGGAGGACCGGATTCTCGCCGCGGCCCCGGACGAGCGGAGCGAGCGCGTCGGCGAGGGCGGCCCGGTCGCGGTGGTGCTCGGCGACCAGGGCCGCCAGCACCACCTCGAACTCCCCGGGG
This sequence comes from Kitasatospora sp. NPDC004723, assembly GCF_040609255.1. Taxonomy (NCBI): domain Bacteria; kingdom Bacillati; phylum Actinomycetota; class Actinomycetes; order Kitasatosporales; family Streptomycetaceae; genus Kitasatospora; species Kitasatospora sp. NPDC004723. The sequence continues at coordinate 83,950 of NZ_JBEXJT010000019.1, forward strand.
TCGGGCGTCCGGTCGGCCAGCACGGCGGACAGCCGCTCGGCGAGCTCGAACGGCCCGCCCGGCGCGGGCGGAAGGGCGGCGGGCCGCCCGGGCCCCACCACCGCCGAGCGTTCGGCCGGCGCGGGCGGGGCGGCCAACAGCTCGTACGCGTCCGACCGCAGGGCGGGGCCGAGGGCGGTGGCGGCGGTGCGCACGGCCTCCCCCGTCGCCGGATCGGCGGTGTCGGGCAGGTGGCGGGCGACGAGGCGCAGGGCGCGTTCCTGGACCGCGGGCGCCGGGTGGGCGAAGGCCACGGCGAGGGCGGGCAGCAGCTCGTCGGCCCCGGCCGGGTCACGGCGCAGCGCCGCGTCGGCCCAGCTCAGCTGGACGGTGGCGAGCGTCTTCTCCGGACGGGCCAGGATCCCGGACGTCAGCTCGGTGAACAGCTCGGCGGGGAGCCGGGTGCCCACCGACCGCAGCGCCGCCTGGGCGGCCTTGGCGGCGGTCGGCGCGCCGTCGACGGCCAGCCGGATGTGGTCGCGGGCCCGCGCGGCGACCTCCTCCGGATCGGGGGCCAGCTCCGCGTACAGCCGGAGGAAGCCGCGCAGGTTGCCGGGCCGGTCGCCGCGCAGCAGGCTGCCGAGGCAGCGGTCGATCAGCTCGGCGCGGTCGAGCGCCCCCTCGCCCGCCAGGGCCGCGAGCACCTTGGGCCACTCGTTGTCCGGCCCGAAGCGGGCGGCGTAGGGATCGGTGAACTCGGAGCCGACGTCCGGGAACTCGAACAGTCGGCGGACGAACTCGGGGAGCCTGGGCTGGGCGCGCAGCCAGGAGAGCAGCGTGTCGTGGTGCGGCACCGGCGGGCGCAGGCCCTGATCGGCGAACCACTCGCCGATCTCCTGGTGGTCGTAGCGCATCAGGGTGCCTTCGCGCACCCAGCCGATCAGATAGCCGTCGGTGACGGGGACCTCGGCGCCGGACCAGACGGCGAGTCCGTGGGTGATCAGCCAGCGGAAGGCATCGCCGCGCGCGGGCAGCCACTCGGCGAGCCGGACCGCGAGTTCACGCTGGAACGCCGCGTCGCGGTGCGGCAGCAGCAGGACCAACAGGAGGTCCCGGGCGTCGGCGTTGGCGGAGCCGCCGCCGGGCAGCGGCCGGGTGAGGGAGAGCAGCCGGCGCGCGGTGAGCCAGTCCAAGGCCTCCGCCGGGGTGGCGGCGGAGAGCACCCCGGCGAACTGCAGGGCGGCGAGCTGGTCGTACGCGGCGGAGTAGCGCCGCGGGTCGCCCGAGGACAGCTCGCGCAGCAGCTCGGTGCGGAGCCGGCGCAGCGGGGCGCGCAGATGGTGCAGCTCGCGGGCGGGCGCGGGTGACAGCCGGTCGACCACCGCCTCCGGCAGCCGGGCGGCGATGAGCGCGCGCACCTCGTCCCACGCGATCGTCCCGCTCGTGGGACCGGTCATGACACCCTCCTCCGCCCGCTCCGGTTGGTGATCGCGAAGCTAGCTGATGCCACTGACATTGATGCGGCCCCGCCGAGGCGGTCGCGCCCGGCCGCGAGACGCCGGCCGGGAGACGCCGGCCGGCGCGGGGGCGCTCGCCGCGGCCCCGGGCGCCCTCCCCGCCCGACGCGCGCCCCGGGAATGCCGCCGAGGCCCGCACCGGACGGTGCGGGCCTCGGCGGCGTGCCGTTGTCGTCAGGCCCGGCGGCGGCGGGCGGTGCGGACGGTGTGGACGAGGACGCCGACGAGCAGGAAGAGGACGCCCTGGTAGACGGCCTGGTAGCCGGCGCCGGCGACGAGCCAGGCGGAGAAGGCGAAGGCGCCGAGGGCGAGGGTGAGGTCGCGGGCCAGGCGGGTCGGGGCGACCCGGTCGCGGTCGCCGGCCAGCAGCCAGCGGAGCTGGGCGGCGCTCGAGAGCAGGTAGGGGACGGTCGCGGTGAAGGTGGTGACCAGCACCAGGGTGTCGAAGGCGGCCTTGGCGCCGGAGGCGAAGTCGAGGACGGTGAGCAGCGAGGCGAGGGTGACGCCGGTCAGCACGCCGACGACCGGCACGCCGCGGCGCTCCTTGGCGAAGACGGCGGGGAACAGGCCGTCCTTGGCGGCGGCGTACGGGGCCTGGGCCGAGAGCAGGGTCCAGCCGTTGAGCGCGCCGGTCATCGAGACCAGGGCGGCGACGGCGACGGCCGTTCCGCCCCAGGAGCCGCCGAAGACGGCGTTCACGGAGTCGGAGAACGGAGCGGTGGAGTGGATCAGCCGCTCGTGGGCGACGGTGCCGAACACGGCGAGCGTGCCGAGCAGGTAGACGACGGCGGCGCCCGCGGTGCCGAGCACGCTGGCCCGGCCGACGTTGCGCTCCGGGTCGCGGACCTGGCCCGCGCTCATCGCGGCCGACTCCACGCCGAGGTAGCTGAAGAGCAGGAGCCCGGCGGAGGCCGTCGTCCCGCCGAGCCAGCCTTCGCCGGTCGCGTCGAAGGGGCCGAGGTTCGCCGGATCGAAGGAGCAGAGGCCGGCCACCGCGACGATCGCCAGCGGGATGAACTTGAGGACGGTGGCGACGAGCTGGACGGCGCCCACGTACCGGGTGCCGGCCAGGTTGGCGAGCGCGGGCAGCCACTGGACGGCCAGCGCGCAGCCGAGGGCGAGCGCGGTGGAGTGGCCGACGGCCGGCCACAGCACGGCGAGGTAGCCGACGGCGGCGACGGCGAGCGCGGCGTTGCTGACCCAGGTGGTGATCCAGTAGGACCAGGCGGCCACGAAACCGGCGAAGTCGCCGAAGGCCTCCCGCGCGTAGACGTAGGGACCGCCGGTGCGCGGGTCGCGGCGCGCCAGCCGTCCGAAGACCAGGGCCAGCGTGATGGCGCCGACGGTGAGCACGGCGAAGGCGAGCAGACTGACCGTCCCGTACGGGGCGACCGCGGCGGGGATCATGAAGATACCGCCGCCGATGATGTTGCCCATCACCAGGGCGGTCGCGGTCGGCAGACCGAAGCGGCGGACGGCGGACCGGGGTGACGGCGCCGGGGGCGGGGACGACGGCCCGGGGGACGGCTGCGCAGGGGATGGCTGCGCCGTGGGTGCCTGCCGGGTCACGGCCGGGCTGGTCTGCATGAGGGTGTGGTGCCTTTCTGGTCCTGCTCGCTCGGTGGAGCGCAGGCCCATGCTCACGCAGTGGACACCTTGTACCAAATCAGTGGTATTTGTCCTCCCGGTTGCCCCGCGGACCGAAAAACCTCCGGTCGCGCGACGGCCGGGCGGGCACTCGTCCGGCACCCGTCAGCGGGGAATACCGGGGATGCCGGGGATGGCGGGCGCCGGGGCGCGGACCCTCGCCCCCGCCTCACCCCCTCCTCAGCGCACCGAGTGCCGCAGGATCTCCAGGACCTCGCCGCCGATGGCGGCCTCGTTCTGCTCGAAGACCGGCCCGGTGAGCTCGTCCGTCCGCTCCGGCAGGCCGGTCAGCACGGGGGTGTGCAGATGGCCGCCGGGCAGTTGCGGGGCGAGCTCCAGGCGCAGCCGGTTGCTGCGGTAGGCGACCTCGTTGGAGAGGTAGCCCCCGCCGCCGCCCGCGACCGCGCGGGAGCCGGGGGTCGGGCCGTCCGCCCGGTCGACGGGAGCGGTCGCCCCGGCGGGGATCTCGGTGACGGTGGTGTTCAGCTTGACCGGGAACGGCTGCTGAACGGCCGTCATCGGCCCGGCGGGCAGGCTGGTGGCGATGAACTCCGCGCCGGGGCCGAGCCCGGGGGCCGTGACGGGGTGTTCGCGGGTGCCGCCGGAGAGCACGCCGGCGTTGTCGGGGTAGGGGTCGGCGGAGCGGGCACGGCCGGCCCAGGCCTCCAGGGTGAAGAGTCCGGGGTAGCCCTGGCTGATGGTGGTGATCTGGTCGGCCGAGCGGTGGCCGGGGGCGAGCCGGGGGCCGAAGGCGCGCTCGACGATGCCCCGGTCGAAGTCGCCGTAGCGGACCGGGAACACCACCGCCTGGATCTCGGCGGGGGTGCCGTCGGCGAGCGTGATCCGCCGTCCGTCGAGCTGCAGGACCGCCGAGCCCGAGGGGTTGGCACGGCGCGGCTCGGCGTCCAGGCCGAAGGGGTCGAAGCCGCTCACGAGGATCCGGCGCACCCCGGGGCGGGCGCTGAAGCCACTGTCGGCCAGGCCGCGCGAGGCATCCTCGAAGCGCTGCCGCAGGGCCGCCGCGTCGACCGCGAAGTCCGGCTGCCAGCGGGCGAGTTGGATGGTCATGGCGACCCTGGTCCAGTACAGCGGGCGGTCGTCGGCGGCCGGCAGGTCGCCGCCGGGTCGGCGGCCCTGGGCGCGGTCGACACCGGCCCGCCAGAGCGCCTCGCCCCAGGCGTCGACGATCCGACCGGCCCCCGCGGCGCCGCGCGCGGCGCAGAGCGCGGCGGGGAAACGGCGGACGAAGTCGCCGAGGCCCCCGCGCTCGGTGAGGGCGGCGGTCCGCGGGTCCGCGGTGCGCGCCTGCTCCCGGTCGAGCGGCGCGGAGTCGACGGTCCGACAGGACGGGCGGGCCGGCTGCGCGCTGGCGGCGGTGGCGGGGAGGACGGTGGCGGCGAGAGCGCCGATGAGGGTCGCGGCGAGGGCGACCCGGCGCCGGGCGGTCGTCATGGCGTGGACACTACAGTCGCGCCCCCGCGCTTCACCAGAGCGCCTCGTCGACGCCACGTTCGGTGACGACAGGCGGCGCCGACGGACGGATCCCCCCCAGCGGAACGGGCTCCCCCTCCCCTGGCGGGTCACGCGCCGTAGCGGTTTACTGGGAGTGAGCAGGGCAGGAGACGGAGGCCCGGCGATGGAATGTCCCCACCCACCCGGATTCCACGCTGAGGTCCGCGCACAGTACGCGGCCGCCGGAGCCGAAACGGCCCGGCTGCTGCGCTCGGTGTCCGAGGACCTCTGGACAGCGCCCACCCCGTGCCGCGACTGGGACGTGCGCACGCTGGTCAACCATCTGGCGGCCCAGCACCTGCGGGTGTGCCAGGCGGTCGCCGGCTACACCCCGGAGCAGCTCGGCCACCGCTTCGAGGGCGATGTGCTCGGCCGCAACCCGCTGGGCGTGTGGACGATGGCGGTGCAGAGCGCCCTGCGCGCGCTCAACCGCCCCGGCGCGCCCGACTTCCTGGTGCGCCTGCCGTACGGCCTGCGGGACGCCGGCGGGTACGCCCGGGAGCTGACCGCCGAGACCGTCGTGCACGGCTGGGACCTCTCCCGGGCGCTGGGCGGGCGCGGGCGGATGCCGCCCGGCGCCGCCCGGTACGCGCTCGCCGAGTTCCGCGGCTACCGCGACCTGGCCGGCTCGGGCCGGTTCGACCCGCCGCGCGCCGCACCGCCGGGCGCCGACGCGGAGGACCTGCTGCTGGCCCTCACCGGCCGCGACCCGGCCTGGTCGGCCGACCGGATCTGATCCGCCGGACCCGGTCGCCGACCGCGTTCCCGCCGGTCACCCCGCCTGCTGCTGCGCCATCGCGGCGAGCGCGCCGGGCTCGTAGGAGCCGCCCGCCCGGTGGACGATGACGTTCATCCGGGTCGCCGCGTTGATCAGCGCGATCAGGCAGACCAGCGCGCCGAGCCGGTCGTCGTCGAAGTGCTCGCGCGCCTCGGCCCAGGTCGTGTCGGTCACGCCGTGCCGGTCCAGCACGGTGGCCTCCTCGGCGAGCGCCAGCGCGGCCCGTTCGGCCTCGGTGAACACGGTGCTGTGCCGCCAGACGGCGACCAGGTTGAGCCGCAGCGCGCTCTCCCCGGCCGCCGCGGCCTCCTTGGTGTGGATGTCGACGCAGAGGCCGCAGCCGTTGAGCTGGCCGACCCGCAACTGCACCAGCTCGCGCAGGGTCTTCGGCAGCGTCGACTGCTCCAGGACCAGCGCCGTGTTGAAGAAGCGCTTGGCCAGCTTCGCGGCGGTCGGGCTGTCGAACAGGTCGAAACGGGGTTCCATGGCGGGGTCCTCACTCGTGGGAGGTCGTGTGCTCGCGCACCGGACGAGCACAAGATGCCGCCGGGCCGCGTGCTGTGACGGCCCGTCGGTGTGAGCTGGAACACCGCGCCCGGATGTCACAGAACGGCGCCCCGCGACGTCCCGTGACCATGGGCAAGCAAACACCGGACCGCCGGCGCTTCCAGGACCGTCGAGACCCCCAGGGCCGTCAGGGCCGTCAGGGCCTTCGGGAGACCGACCCCACCGGCCTCGCCACCGAGGCCTTCCTCACCCACCGCAACCTGCTCTTCACCGTCGCCTACGAGATGCTCGGCTCGGCCGCCGACGCCGAGGACGTCGAGCTGGCCGAGAGCGTCTCGACGGCGATGCTGCTGGTACTGGAGACCCTCGCCCCGACCGAGCGGGCGGTGTTCGTGCTGCGCGAGGTCTTCCGCCTGGAGTACGGCGAGATCGCCGTGGCCGTCGGCAAGACCCTGACGGCCGTGCGCCAGACCGCCCACCGCGCCCGCGGCCGGGTCGGCGAGCGCCGGCCGCGCGGGGCGGTGTCGGCCGCCGAGAAACGCCGTGCGATCGAGGCGTTCCGCCGGGCCGTGGAGACGGGCGAACTGCAGGGCCTGCTCGACCTGCTCGCCCCCGACGTCGTCCTGCTCGGCGACGGCGGCGGCGTGCGCCGGGCCGTCCCGCACCCCGTCGTCGGCGCCGAGCGGGTGGCCCGGCTGCTCACCGAGGGGCTGCCCCGCCTCGCCGGCACCGCAGCCGTGCGGCCCGCCCTGGTCAACGGCGGCCCGGCCCTGCTGGTCGGCCTGCCCGGGGAGACCGACAGCGTCGTCACCCTGCGCCTGGACGACGGGCTCATCACCGCCCTCTACGTCGTGCGCAACCCCGAGAAGCTCTCCCGCCTCACCCGCGCGACCCCGATCACCCGCTGACCCACGGCGGCCACCCGGTGACCCGCGGCGGCCACCCGGTGGTCACCGCGCGAGGCGGCCGAGCAGCGCGGAGGAGGCCGCGATGCCGAGGACCGTCGCCAGGACGAGCACGCCGAAGTCCAACAGCAGGTGCGAGGGCGTGCCGATCAGCAGCCCGCGCAGCGCGTCCACCTGGTAGCTCAGCGGGTTGGCCCGGCTGACCGCCTGCAGCCAGCCGGGCATCAGGTCCACCGGGTAGAGGGCGTTGGAGGCGAAGAACAACGGCATGGTGATCGCCTGACCGATGCCCATCAGCCGGTCGCGGGTCAGCACGATGCCGGCGATGGTCATCGACAGGCAGGAGAAGAAGGCCGAGCCGAGCACCACCACCGCCACCACACCGAGCAGCCGCAGCGGGTTCCAGGTCATCGCGACCCCCAGCAGCGCCGCGAGCACCACCACCACGGCGGCCTGCAGCACCGCCTTCACCCCGGCGGCGAACGCCTTGCCGGTCACCAGCGCGGCCCGCGGGGTCGGGGTGACCAGCAGTTTGGTGAGCACGCCGGAGTCGCGCTCCCAGATGATCATGATGCCGTAGAAGATCGCGACGAACATCGCGGACTGGGCGATGATCCCGGGGGCCAGGTAGTCCAGGTACGGGATGCCCCCGGTCGGGATCGCCTTCAGCCGGGTGAAGGTCTGGCCGAAGATCAGCAGCCAGAGCGCGGGCTGGACCGCCCGGGTGTACACCTCGGTGCGGTCGTGGCGCAGCTTCTGCAGCTCCACCGCGCACATCGCCGCGACCCGGGCCGGCACCTGCCGCCAGCCGGTGCGGGCGGGCGGGGGCACCAGCAGCAGGCCGAGGTCGGGCGGGGCGGGCGCCGCCCCGGGCCCGTCAGCCGACGCGGTTGGCCGTGCGGCGGGTTCGGCGGACATCGTTGAAGTCTCCTTCCCCACCCTCCCCCGGGCCGCCGCGGGAGAGCCCGCGGCCCGAGAAGTGGCGGAACACGTCGTCCAGCGAGGGGTCGGGCAGTCGCGGGTCCTGCTCGCGGACCCGGGCCTTCAGCTCCCCGGGCGTGCCGAGCGCGCGGATCCGGCCGCGGTCCATCAGCGCGACCCGGTCGCAGTGGCGGTCGGCCTCGTCCATGTAGTGGGTGGTCACCAGCACCGTCATGCCGGTGGCCCGGCGGACGGCGTCGATCCGCTCCCAGACGCCGGCCCGGGCGATCGGGTCCAGGCCGATGGTGGGCTCGTCGAGCACCAGCAGCCGCGGTGCGCTGACCAGCGCCTGGGCCAGCTCCAGCCGGCGCACCATGCCGCCGGAGTAGGTGCCGGCCAGCCGGTCGGCGGCCTCCGTGAGGTCGACGGCGGCCAGTGCCTGGGCCACCCGGGCGGCCCGCTCGGCGCGCGGCACGTCGAAGACCCGGGCGAACAGGGCGACGTTCTCCCGCCCGGTCAGCCCGGCCTCGGCGGACAGTTGCTGCGGCACGTAGCCGAGCAGCCGACGGACCTCCGCCCGCCGCCGGGCCGCGTCGTGGCCGAAGACCCGGACCATGCCGGAGGCGGTGGGCAGCAGGGTGGTGATCGCCCGGATCGTGGTGGTCTTGCCGGCGCCGTTGGGGCCGAGCAGGCCGAACACCTCGCCGGCCCGCACCGTCAGGTCGACGCCGTCGACGGCCTTGGTGCCGCCGCCTTTCCGCCGCCCGCGGTGGAAGGTGTACTCCAGGCCGCGGCAGACCACCGCCGCCGGCGCCTCGTCCGCTCCGTCGGTCATCGCCCGGCCCTCCCTCCGGCCGTCGCCACCCATCCCGGCTCGGCCGCCCGCCCGCGCAGGCCCGCCGCGACGCCGCGCAGCGCGGGCAACGCGGCGGCCAGCGCCGCCCGGTCGTCCGCCGACAGCCCCGCCACCACCTCGCCGACCAGCGCCTCGCGCCGGGCCCGCCAGGCCGCCAGCCGTTCGACGGCCTCGTCGGTGGCGTACAGCAGCGCCGCCCGGCGGTCAACCGGGTCCACCTCGCGGCGCAGCAGACCCAGCGCGACCAGCTGGTTGACCAGGGTGGACACCGAATTGCCGGCCAGGCACAGCTCCTCGGCGGCGTCCGAGACCCGCAGCCCGGGGAAGTCCGCGACCAGGCGCAGCAGTTCGACCTGCGCGCCGCGCAGCCTCGGTTCGCTCAGACCCTCACGCAGCCGGCGCCGCACCAGGCGCTGGATGCCGACGAGGAGGGTGGAGAACTCCTCGCCCAGCGCGGTGTCGGGCGTGTCCGGGGCAGCCGCACTCATAGTCCGATTTTACCTCTCAGTGAGAGCTATCCGTCCAGAGCGAGCCGGCCTCCGGAACGGTTGACGTCCGATTCGCGCCAGCCCAACCCCCCGTCCGCTTGGTGGACTTCCGGAATCGATCACCCGCCGCGCCCGGACAGGAACGCCGCCATGCCCCTCACCACCGCCGCCACCTCGCGACCCCTGCCGGGGTCCCGGTCCCGGACCGGCGGGTGGCCCGCCGTCCTCGCCGTCACCGCGGGCGTCTTCGCCATCGTGACCACCGAGATCCTGCCCGTCGGCCTGCTCACCCCGATGGGCGCCACCTTCCGGATCTCCGACGGCACCGCCGGGTTGACCATGACCCTGCCCGGGCTGGTCGCGGCGGTGGCCGCGCCGGCGGTCACCGTGGCGACCCGTCGCGCCGACCGCCGCACCGTGCTCCGCGCCCTCCTGCTGCTGCTGGCCCTCGCCGACCTGCTGAACGCCTTCGCCCCCGCCTACGCGGCGGTGCTGGTGGCCCGGGTCGTGCTCGGCCTGGTCATCGGCGCCTTCTGGTCGATCGGCTCGGGGCTCGCCCCGCGGCTGGTGCCGCCGGACCGGCAGGCCCGCGCCAACACGGTGATCTTCACCGCCGTCCCGCTCGGCTCCGTCCTCGGCGTCCCGGCCGGCGTCCTGCTCGGCTCGCTCGCCGGCTGGCGCGCGGCCTTCGCCGCGATGGGCGTGCTCACCCTGCTGGTCCTGGCCGCCCTGTCGCTCTGCCTGCCCCCGCTGGCCCCGCCGGACACCACCACCGGCCTCGGCGTCCTGCGCGGACTGCTCACCGACCGGGGCACCCGCACCGGCCTGCTGGTGACGTTCCTGATCGTCCTCGCCCACTTCGGCGGCTACACCTACGTCACGCCGTTCCTGGCCGAGGTCACCCACGCCGGACCGGCCGTGATCAGCGGTCTGCTGCTCGCCTACGGCGCCGCCGGCCTGCTCGGCAACCTGCTCGCCGGCCACCGCGCCGCCCGCGCCCTGCGACCCGCCTTCACCACGGCCGCCGCCCTGCTCGCCGCCGCCACCCTGCTGCTGCCCGTCCTCGGCACCACCGGCCCCGGCGCCACCGTCCTGCTGCTGCTCTGGGGAGTCGCCTACGGCGCCGTCCCGGTCTGCTCCCTCAGCTGGTTCCTCGCCGCCGCCCCGCACGCCCCCGAGGCCGCCGGTGTCCTCTTCACCTCCTCCTTCCAGGCCACCATCGGCATCGCCGCCCTGCTCGGCGGCGCCGTCGTCGACCGCACCACCCCCTCCACCGTCCTCCTCCTGGCCGGCGCCACCGCCCTGCTCGCGGCCGTCACCGCCCTGCTGACCGCTCCCGCCGCTACGACATCCCGATGAGCACGCCCGTGGGCAGCAGGGTCAGTCCGGCGCTCACCGGCCAGTACACCCACCCGCCCACGGGCCGCCCGGACCGTCCGGTCCGCCGCCGGACACCCTCGTTCGCCAGCCACCACAGCGCCGCGGACGCCAGCACCACCGGCCCGCCGAGCACCAGCCACGGCAGCGGGCCGTCGTTCTCGGTCGGCTCCCCCACCGTCCATCCCAGCGCCTTCAGCGGCCAGTTGACGGCGAAGTACCACAGCAGCCAGACCGGCACCACGGCCGGCAGGCCCAGCACCAGGTTCACGACCGCGGCGGCCGGTGAGTACGTACGCATCCGGCCAGTATCCCCGGCCCCGGACGGGACACCGTCCGGGGCGTCGCGGGCCGTCGGCCGACGCCGGTCCGAGGCCGCCGGACGCCCGCGGGCGCGGCGACGGGCGGGACTCCTCGACTCCTCGACCCCACCGGCGTGCACGATTGTCGGAGGCCCCTGGCACGATGCCGTCATGCTCGCCACCCACCCCGACCGGCACCCCGACGGCGCACCGCCCCTCCCCGGTCTCCGAGGGGAGTTCGAGGTGCACCTCACCGTGCGACCGGACGCCGCCGAGGCGTTGACCGCCTGGGCCACCGGCCACGGACTGAAGTTCACCCACATCCTGCTCGACCGCGGCGCCACGCCCTCCCAGCCGATGCTCACCCTGCGCGCCACCGGCGAGCTGGACGAGGTCGCCGCGACGGCCGCCCGAACAGCGCGGCGGCTGGGCGCGGCCGGGTTCGCCGTGCTGCGCACCAAGATCGAGGCCACTCCGTGGGCCCTCGGCGTCCCGGCCGAGGACGGCGACGCCGCCGCGCACGGCCCGGCCCGCTACTTCGAGCACCACGTCAAACTGCTGCTGCCCGGGCCCGCCCCGGCGCCCGGCCTCGCCGAACTCGCCGTCCGGCACGGCGCCCACCTCTCGCACAATCCCCGCCGGGTGCGCGAGGACGGCCGCCGCGAGTGGTTCGTCACCCAGCGGTGCCGCCGGGTCGGCCTGACCACCGCGGGCCACCGCCTGGAGGCACTGCTCACGGACCTCGCCGCCGACGGCCACCTGATCGCCTCCGTGGAACGCGAGTTCGTCGCCGTGGACAGCGACGAGGCGCTGGACGCGGGGTGGCTGACCGACCACGACCGCACCGCAGAAGGAGATCCCCGATGACCAAGGAGCAACCCCTCGCCTGGGAGGGCCTGGAGTACGGGCCGTGGCAGGGCCTGCTGCTGCCCGGACAGCCCCCGCCGGAGGACATCCGGAAGGAGCGGGACCTGCCACGGTCCATCCGGCCGATCGACGACGAGGCGGTGCGCCAGCAGCCGGTCTTCGACCCCGCGCTCGCCGGCTACGCCCGGGCCCTGCGGCCCAGCGAACCCGTCTTCGACGACCCCCGGCTCGCCGAGCGCTGGCTCACCGCCCGCCGCGAGGCGCTGAGCACCGTCCTGTCCGCCGTCGCCGCCTCGCCGTGGGCGGAGCACCTCGTCCTGCGCGGCAGCGTCCTGCTGCGCGCCTGGTACGGCGAACAGGCCAGGGAGCCGGGCGATCTGGACTTCGTGGTGCAGCCGAGGGACTGGCTGCTGGAGGACGAGCGGACCGGCCGGATGCTCGCCGAGCTCGCCGCCGGCGCCGAGGCGCGCTCCGGCACGGTGCGGCTGCACGCCGACCGGGCCGTCGACGACGACATCTGGACGTACGGCCGGGTCCCCGGGCGCCGGCTGGTGCTGCCGTGGACGGCCCCCGGCCTGCCCGGCGGCACCGTCCAGCTGGACTTCGTGTTCACCGAGCACCTGCCCGCCCCGCCGCGGCCCTGCGACCTGCCCGGCGTCGACGGCCCGCTGCTCGCCGTGACGCCGGAGCTCTCGCTCGCCTGGAAGATCCTCTGGCTGTACTTCGACTCCCACCCGCAGGGCAAGGACCTCTACGACGCCGTTCTGCTCTCGCGCACCGCCGAAATGTCCTACGAGCTGCTGCGCGAGGTCTTCACCCTGTCCGATGCGGGCTACGCCCGGTGGCCGCTGCTCCCCGGGAGGATCGCCGAAATCGAAGCCGACTGGGAGGAGTTCGCCAAGGACTACCCCGACTTCACCGGACCGGTCGAGCAGTACCCGGCCGAACTGCTGGCCGGACTCGCCACCACCTTCGCGGGCCCCGGCGAGTACGCGCTGCGCGCGCGCTGGCTCGCACCCGTCATCGAGGGGCAACGGGAGGTCCTGGCCCGCGAGGGCATGCCCGCGGTCCAGCGCTGGCTGACCATGCACCACATGTACTCCGCCGACGCCCTGGTGCTCGTCACCGAGCTGCTGGACGGCGACCTCGCCGCCGCCCGCCGCCTCTTGGGGGACCACGGCCACCCCAACCAGTACGCGCACGGCCTGGCGGAGGCCGCCGAGCGCTTCGCCGCCGAACTGGCCGCCGGGTAGCCGCTCGATCGCCGCCCGTGCATCGAACGCCATGATGGGCCGTGCCCCCTCCGGAAACTCTCCGGAGGGGGCACGGCGGGGTCCTGCGGCCTCGACGGACGGCCCTGTCACACGCCGGCCGTCACGCAAGCCGCGTTCCGGCCCGTACGGGGCGGCTCAGAAGTCCGACGGCACGGACCACCGTCCGGAATGGTCGAAGGCCTCGCAGCCGTCGTGCTCGAACCGCACGGTCCCGTCGAGCTTCGACCTCCCGTTGGCACAGGCCCCGTAGTCCAGCCCCAGCTCGCCGGCGAGCGGAAACCAGTAGCGGCAGAAGCCGCACTGTTCGCCGTACCACTCCTCCCGGTACTCGGGGTCTTCCGTGCGGCGGTTGCGCCCCCCGATCCACCGGTCGTGGATCGCGTCCATCTCTTCCGCACTGTCGACTACGTGTCGCTCTCTCATCTCCTACTTTCCCAGGATTCGAAGGATGCTCTTCAGGCTGGTGACACGGGGTTCGAGCTTGATGGCCCGCTTCCCGAACCCTCCGTCGACCTCGGCGCCCTTGTCATAGGTCAGCACCTCGGCATCCAGCACGGTCGCGAAGGTCAGGAGCCCCGGGTCCTTGGTGCCCTTGAGTCCCATCTCCTGAACGTGCACCGCATCGAACCCGGCCTCTCGCAGGCCTTGCGCGATCGTGGGGCTCAGGTTCTCGTCCACGATGATCCTCCGGCCGTTCCCGGTGAAACCCGCCTTCTTCTCCAGCATCGCCTTGAAGTTGGCAACGGCCCTCTGGAGATTGCAGTTGTGGACGAGAACGGGGGTCTCGCCGGCGACCACATAGTAGGCGCGGGTACCGTCGACCCGCAGGTCGAAGGTCGTCGACCCACCGACGGCCGCGGCCACGTCGAGCACCACGGCGACTCGGCCGTCCGGCGTGTTCAACTTCAGCCCAGGGGCCAAGTCCCCTGCGGGAATCCACCGTTGCTCACCCTCGGCCCAGAACGGGTGAGTGACCGTGGTGACCAGCCGTTCGGCGCGACCGTCGGCTTCGATCGTCACGTCGACGAAGGACTTGTCCGTGTTCGTGACGATGACGTCGGTCACGGATCTGACAATCGGAACCGAGGCCCCCGCCTCCGCCGTCAGAACAGCGTCACCGACCTTGACCTCGGAGATCGGCTTCTGGGTGCCGTCGGCCATGAGGACGCCGGCATCGGCCAGGAAGCTGTGGCACTCCAGCGACGCCCCGTTGCCGTAGTCGATGGTCAGCCGGCTCGGGACCGGCACATCCGTCCTGTGCGGGCCGGCGTACCCGAAGGACTCCTCCTCGTCGTAGAAGACCCCCTTGCTGCCGCTTCCGCACGACGAGCTGAAGGCACACGAATTGACCAGGAACGCGCCATTGTGAATCGGAGGACTGTTGACCCCCGCAGGGAAGACGACATCGATCGCCCAGAGGTCCTCGATCATCTCCTGCACGTCCTCGGTGCAGGCGGGACCGATCGCCTTGCAGGCGGAGGACAGCGCCGCAACCTCGTCACGGGACGTCATGAACTGGGGGTGCGCGATCTTGGCCACCTCGGCCTTGTAGGCCTTGCTGAACCTCTGGACGAGACCGGACCCGTCGTCCTCGATGGCGAGACTGCTGTTGATCGAGACGTACTTGGGCCCGGCGGCGGGGCTTCCGTTGCCCTCTCCACCGCCGCCACCGCCGCCACCACCGCTACCGCCGCCGCTGCCCGCCTTGGCGGCCGCCCGCTCGTCCTCCTCCTTCTGGGTCGCGTCGGCGCAAGCCTGGGTGGCACACCAGCTGCCGTAGAGGCCGTTGGGATCGCTGGCGTTGACCGGGTCGTTGTAGCTGTAAGCGTAGGCGTTCCACTGGAGCGCATTGCCCTGGTCGAGGACGGGGTCGGGGCTGATGAAGCGGCCCGTCACCGGGTCGTACTGACGCGCCCCGAGGCTGGTGAGCCCGGTGGTCTCGTCCTTCAGACCGCCGACGAAGCCCTTGGTTCCCGCCCAGGCGGAGGCCGCGGGCTGGGTGCCGCGGGGGTTGCCGAAGGGGTCGGTGGGCCGTCGGGTGACGGTCATGGCCGTGTCGGTGCCGATCTGCAGGCCGTTGGTGCCGTGCGGGTCGGCGGCCTGGATGACGACGGTGCCGCCGCCGACAGGGGTGGTGACGCGGGTGAAGGTCAGGCCGCCGCCGCCCGCGAGGGTGCGGGTGTTGGTGGTGGCCTGGGTGGCCGTGTCCAGGGTGAGTTCGTCGGAACCGACCAGGATGGTGGTCTTGCCGGGGCTGTGCCGGACCAGCTGGTTGCCGTCCGCGTCGTAGACGTAGCTGGTACTGCCCGCCGTCCCGGTCTTGCTGACCGTGGTGGGCTTGCCCTCGGCGTTCCAGGCCAGGCCGGTGGTGCCCGAGGTGTCGGTGATCGCGGTGGTGTTGCCGACCGCGTCGTACTGGTAGCGGGTGGTCCTGCTGCCGGCCGGGCCGTTGGTGACGGAGCTCAGCAACGCGTGCGGACCACCGGTGCCGCCGCCGGTGTTGGGGGCGGTGGTCGGGGTGTTGCGGGTTCCGGCGGCGCCGAACACCGAGGTCGTGGTGGTGTCGTTGAGGCTGTTGCCGGTGATGTCGTGCTGGACCAGGCCGGTGCGGTTGCCCGCGGCGTCGTAGCTGTAGGTGTTCCAGTACGGCGCCGGACCGCCGACGGTGCGTCCGCCGGGGCTGACGGCCGCCGGGCCGTTGGCGTTGTCGCAGCCGCCGGTGCCCGGAACGGCGGTGGAGCTGCCGGTGCCGTGCTTGACGTCGGAGGTGTCCGTCCAGTCCGCGGTGGTGTGGACGCCGCCGGTGTCCGTCCAGGCGTTGGTCAGCCGGCCGGTCCCGTCATAGGTGAAGCACTGCAGGTCCCGGTCACGGGCGTCCTGGAGATTGGTCACCGAGGTGATCCGGCCGGACTGGGTGTAGGTGTAGCTGGTCTGGTCGGCCGAGACCGTGCCGTTCTGCCGGTCGACGAAGGAGTTGATGACCCGCCCGGTGGCCCAGTCGTACTGCTGGGTGGAGACCACCTGGGTTCCCGGGGAACCGACGGTGGTGCGCACGGGCCGGGCGGCGGCGTCGTAGACGACTCCGGCCACCACGGACTTCTTGAGGCTCTTGCTGGAGACCAGCAGCCCGGTGTCGTTGTACGTGTAGCCGATGGTCTCGGACGGGAGTCCGCCGGCGGCCGGCAGCGTCAGGGTGTCCACCAGCCCGAGAACGGGTTCGTAGGTGATCGACGTGGTGTAGGTGTTGGCCAGAGCCCCCTCGGTGGAGGGGATGGTCACAGCGGTGCCGGTCGGCCGGTAGCCGATGTCGTAGCCGGTGACGGCACTGACGTACTTGGCGCCGTCCTTTCCGCCCACGTAACGGGTGGAGGAGGTGGGCCTGCCGTTGGCGAGCGTGTCGAACGTCCAGGAGGCGAGCAGGTTCGCATCGGCGACGCTGCCGTTGTACTGGCCGGTCTTGCGGCCGATCAGGTCGTAGGTGTAGGCGAGCGTGCCGCCCTTGGCGTCGACCGTGTGGTCGACCCGGGAGTTGGCGTCGTAGTAGGTCCGGGAGGTTCCGGCGTCCGGGTCGGTGACCGAGGTCTGCCGGCCCAGCAGGTCGTAGGTGTAGTTCCAGGTGTTCCCGGAGGAGTCGGTGTGCGCGGCCGTTCGGCCGAGCGCGGTGTAGGTGTAGGTGCTGATGTCGGCATCGGCCGGATTGCCGGTCGCCGTCGCAGTGCGGTACTGCCAGGCCGCAGTCCTCCGGCCGCGGGCGTCGGTGATCGTGGTGGTCGGCGAGGCGCCGACCGGCGGGGTCACGTCCACCCTGTCGACACCGGGGTAGGCGGTGGTGGTCGCCCACTGCAGGCTGGCGTTGGAACGGAACTCGGCGCGCACCGGCCGACCGAGGCCGTCGTACGACGTCCAGGTCTGCGCAGGCACCTGCGAGTCCTGCGGGACGAACAGCGTATTGCCGGGCGCGGTGGTGGCCTCGTAGTACGGCTGGGAGGTCTTGATGACCCAGCCGTGCGAGTCGTACACCGTGTCGGCGATCAGCCGGCCGGTGGCCCGGGCATCACTGGTCCGCTGGACCTGCCGGATGCGGCCGAGGCCGTCGAACAGTTCGCGCTGGCCCGAGTAGGTGCCGCCGGACCGCTGGAGCCACTCGCTGGTGATCACCGACGGAGCGGTACTGCCGTTGACGGCGTAGCTGAACCGCTGGTTGGGAAGCTCGTCGAGGCCGCGCCCAGGTACCCATACGGCGGTGCGGCGCCCGAGGCCGTCGTACTGCTGTGTGGTGGTCCGCTGGTTGGCGTCGGTCTCGTTGAGCGGCAGACCGCGGCCGGGCTCCTGGTTGACCACGACCTTCCAGCCGGCACCGAGCGGGCCGATGGTGGTCACGGCCGTCGGGAACAGTCCGGTGGCGGGGCTGCGGGTGGTGGTGGTGACGGCCGGGGTGAGCGTCGCGCCGCTCAGTTGGCCGCCGTTGGCGTCGTAGACCGACCCGTCCGCGGTCGCGGTGGTGACGGTGCGGCCGTAGGCGTCGTAGGTGGTGCTGCCGCCGTGGGTGTAGACCGGCTTGCCCGCCGCGTCGAAGTGGTCGAGCGCCTGCACGCTGGAGGTGTCGCCGGTGGTGCCGGCCTGCTTGAACGGCCGGCCGTCGTACAGCGTCCGGCTGCCGCCGACGGTGTTCGCCGCGGTCGCCGCGGTGCCGCAGGGGCCCTGCACGGTGGTCCGCCCGGCCGGCAGGATCATCAGCAGCGGGTTGTCGGAGACCGCGTACTCCATCGTGGTGCACAGCTCCGGGGTGGCGGCGGTGCCATCCCCCTTGTCGGCGGTGTGCAGCACCCGGTTCCCGTGCGCCGGGTCGGTGGTGGTGACCGTGCTGGTGGTCCGCCAACTGCCGTCCGCCAGCTTGTCCTTGCTGATGTCGGTGACCTGGGAGTCCGGGTACCGGGCATAGATCATCGGCGCACCGGCACTCTGGGCCTGGTGCGCGGTCTCCTGCTGGCCGGAGCGCACGCTGCCGGAGACGGCCTTCACCGTGCCGCCCGCCTGGTCGAAGACCTCGGTGGCGACGGCGCTGCCGGCCAGCCAGTCGCTGTCCTTGACGGTGCCGCCGAGCGGGCTGGCGACCTCGACGCTGCGGGTGGTGCTGTCGGCCTTGTGGTCGCCGTCCATGCCCCGCAGATAGGTGGTCTTCTGCTGGGTCTTCGGAGCCTCGCCGGGGAAGGCGCTGCCGGTCGTGGTGGTGACCGCCTGGTAGCCGCGGAAGTAGTCCCAGGTGCGGGCCTTCGGGTCGGTGAACTCGGCGTCGTCCCGGTGCCAGGCGGCGTCGCCGTGGTAGGTGTACTCGGTGGTCCGGGTGACCGAGGTGGTGACCAGGTCCTGCTCGGTCACCGTGCGCACCATCGGCTTGTTGAACCAGTCGTTGACCGGGAACACCTCGGTCTGGCCCGGCAGCGGGATCCGGCCCGGCGGGTACCAGTTGACCGGCATGCAGGCCATGGTGTTGCTGTCGGCCGAGGCCGGCATGTGGTTGTTGACGCGCGAGCACTCGGGGTCGGTGTAGACGACGTTGATCCGGCCGCCGGTCTCGGTGGTGATCTCCTTGATGCGCGGGCGCATGAACCAGAAGGAGGCCGGGTCGGTACCGTCCACCCGGTTCTGGATCATCTTGTACGCGAAGGACACCGGCTTGAGCGCCGCGTCCGGACTGCCGTTGCTGCCGGTCCGGGTGATGGAGTCCAGCCACAGCGTCCGCTTGGTCCCGTCACCCGGGTCCACCAGGGACTGGCCGAGCGCCCAGGTGTCCACGGTGACCGGGCCGGAGCCGGTCGCCACCCGGGTGGTGATGGAGGTGAGCCGCTTGGTGGAGAAGAAGGTCGGCGCGTAGTTGGTGCAGGTGCCCGAGGACGCGCAGAGCTCGTCGACCGGCACGTCCGGCCAGAAGTCCGCGTTGGCGGTGGTGCGCTGGCTCTCCGCGCAGGTGACGCTGCCGCCGGGCTTGCAGCGCTCCGCGGTCGCGTCGAACAGCACCTCCGCGCCCGGGGTGAGCGTGCCCTTGGCGGCCTTCTGCTCGTCGTAGCGCTGGTTGTAGCCGATCTTCGTCAGCGTGGTGGCGCGCTCGTAGGAGGTGAGGGTGCCGCTGTTGTTGTTCTGCCCGCCGCCGCGGCTGTAGTGGTTGGTCTCCGGCGCGTAGCGGTAGGTGATCAGGTTCTTGTGCGGGTCGACGACGTAGTCGAGCTGCCAGCGGTAGGCCATCTGGCACCAGGAGCCCTTGCCGGTGGACGCGCCGTAGCAGGGGTCGCCCGGGTTGGGCGAGTAGACCGGGCTGGTCAGCACGGACTGGGCGGCGGGGTCGGTGGCGTCGCCGCCGGGCAGGTGGTTGCTGCCGAAGTAGTACTCGGTGCCGTCCGGGGTGGTGATCCGCCAGTACTCGGTGTCCTTGTACTCGCGCTCACCGGCCGCGCGCGGGGCACCGGTGAGCCGCTCGACCTTGGAGCCGTCGTCGCTCTGCAGGTGCCAGACGCCGGTGTCGTCGTCGCGCACCAGGGTGCCGGACCGGCCGCCGAGCGAGAGCGTCGCGTTCTGCCCGCCCCAGCAGCGGTCGCCGGAGTTCTTGATGCCCTTGTCGCCGGCCTTGTCGCAGGTGCGGTAGGAGCGCTCGATGAAGCCGGGCTCGTACGACCAGCCGTCACCGATCCAGGAGGACTGGGAGTTGGTGGCGGACGTCCGGCCGTCGACGGCGGAGGAGTTGTACCCGAGGACGACCGACGGCGCCAGGCCGCCCAGGGGCGGCGGGACCTGGATCGTGTAGTTGTAGGTGAAGCTGCCGACGTTCGAGCCGGCGCTCCACTCCATCGACGGCGCGAGCGCCGTCGCCGCGTAGCTGCCACCGGGTCCCGACGGGGTCGGCTCGGCGGACAGGACCAACGGGGCCGCCGCCGCAGCGCCCTGCGCGGCCGGAGCGGCGGTCTTCGCCGACACGGTGGCGTCGACGGACTGCAGGACCACGTCGGCGGACAGCTTGCCGCTCGCGTCGACGGTGGACGCCACCGCCGTCCTGGTCCGGCACTCCTCCCGCTCCGGGGTGGTCAGCGCACAGGCGGGCAGGGCGACCAGGCGTGCCCGGTCGGACCAGCCGCCGGCCTCAAGGCCCTTCAGGTCCAGTGAAACGTGCGTCCGCCGTCCCTCGGCGGACGGCGTCGTGTCCGCGTCGGTCAGCGCGACCAGCGCGCTGCCGGCGCCGGCGGCCCGGCCCTTGGCGGTGTCCGTCACCTCGACGGACACCGCGGTGGCCTGCGGCGCTGCGGTCTGCGGCGCGACGGTCCCGCGGTCCGGAGCCGACGCCTCGAACGCCGCGCCGTCACCGGCGGGCGAGAGCAGGACCGGCAGGGTGCCCGCCCGGCTCGGCGTGGCGCCGCCCGAGGCCGGGGAGGTGCCACCGGTCGCGGCGCGGGCGGCCTGGGCCGCCGCCGCGTCGGCGCCCAGCCGGACGGTGGCCTTGCCGGGCACCACCGGCGCGGCCACGACCGGCGTCCAGGTCTCCGGACGCGACGCCGCGGAGGCGGCGCCCCTGCCGTCCGGCAGGTGGTCGCGGCCCGGCACCGACGGTGTGTCGGCACCGAGGGGTGTCTGCGCCGGGGACCATATCCGGTCCTCCGACTCGGGTGCTGCCGCCCAGGCCACACTCGGCGGCACCACCACACCGGTCAACGTCAAGGCGAGCAGGGCGGCGAGGCCCGGCGACCGACGCCTGCCCGTCCTCCCGGCCCGCTTTCGGGCATGCCGAAGCTCCACGTCAGTCCCCTCCGTAGGACGGCATGACGCGTCATCAGAGGTTCGACGCGTCTGTCCGCGCATAGATCGGGCACGCACGTTAGTGACCGCCCGTCAGGTCACGCCACCACGAATCGGACGAACCGAAATTGGTTTATACCTTTGTTACCGAGGCTCGTGGCGCCAATGGGACATGCGGGAACAAAGCGCCGAACGGGATTGACCAACCCCATGGCCAGCAAGCATCGTTCGTTCCCGCACACGCCGCCCCGGAGGGGCGGGCTTCACCGGAGGGGACCGATGTCGTCCATCAGAAGCACCCAATCACCGCCGAAGCGGATACCTCGCACCCGCCCCCGCAGGTCACCGAACCGGGCCCTCGCGGCGCTCGGCACGAGCCTCGCCCTCGGCCTCGGGCTGCTCGGCGGGACCGGCGCCGCCACGGCGGCGGCCGCACCCGGCCCCGCCGGCGGGAGCCAGGCCCCGGTCACACCGACCGGTACCGCACCGCAGCGCACCCCCGAGCAGCAGGCCATGCTCGACGCCGTCACCACCGCGAAGTCGACCGGCAAGCCGGCGGTCGTCGAGGCGATGACCACGGAGACCTCCCGGACCGTGGCCAACCCCGACGGCACCCTCACCACCACCGACCACAGCGCACCCGTCCGCACCAGGAGGTCCAGCGGCTGGGCCGAGCTCGACGCGACGCTGCGCACCAATCCCGACGGCACCCTCGCCCCGGCCGTCTCCTCCACCCCGGTGACCTTCTCCGGCGGCGGTCGCGGCCCGATGGCCACGCTCGCCACCGAGGACGGGAAGAAGATCTCCTTCGACGCCCCGTTCCCCCTCCCGAAGCCGACCCTGGACGGCGCCACCGCCACCTACCCGGATGTGCTGCCGGGCGTCGACCTCCAGCTCACGGCCCTGACCGACGGCGGCTGGCGCGACGTCATCGTCGTCCGCACCGCCGAGGCTGCCGCCGGCCCCGCCCTGAAAGCCCTGCGCTTCCCGATCAAGGCCGAAGGGTTGAACGCCTCCACCACCGGCTCCGGGGAGGTGGAGGTCAAGGACGACGGCGGCACCGTCCGCTTCCGCTCCGCCGCCGCCCTGCAGTGGGACTCCTCCCGCCCCGCGCCCGCTTCCGCCTCCGCCTCCGCCTCCGGCAAGTCGGCCGCGGCGGGCAGGTCCGCGGCGGCGCGCAACGATCCCGACGCGCCCCCGCCACCGCCCGCCTCCACCGCCGAGGGCCCCGGGGACGGCGCCAACCTCGCCGCGATCACCACGACCGTGACCGCCGGCGCCCTGGAGCTCACCCCGGACCAGGCCGCCCTGGGCTCGGGCACCGGCCCCTGGTTCCTCGACCCGACCTTCGTCTCGGCCGCCAGTTCCTCCGAGGGCTCCGTCCAGGTCCAGGAGAACTACAAGACCGCCAAGAACTACAACAAGAAGACCAACCTCTCCACCGGCTACTGCGGCTACCACAGCAGCGACCCGAACCTGAACTGCCAGTACGAGGGCCGGGAGCGCGCCTACTTCAAGATCCGGATCAACCCGGTCCTCTCCACCATCCCCAACGGGGCCCAGTTCCCGCCCACCCTGTACACCTCGATCCTCAACGGCCAGGTCAGCGAAGCCTCCAGCCCCGGCACCCCCACCGACCTCGGCGTCTACTCGGCGCCGCGGGACCGGACCATCAACGACGCCAGCGACTGGAACAACCAGCCGTGCGGCACCAACGGCAACCTGGTCATGGAGGGCTGCGACTACGTCGGCACCCAGCGCATCACCGGGTCCGGACCGCTGGCCGTCGACGTCTCCGCGTGGGTGAGGTGGTACGCCACGGAGAAGTGGGACTACTGGACCATCGGCATCGTCCCGCAGGCGAGCGAGTGGGAGAAGCTCTACCGGCACAAGATCGCCAGTAACCCCAGCATCGCCACCACCTACGACATCACCCCCACCGTCTGGTACCCGCGCACCATCCCGGCGCCGGGCTTCGCCGACAGCCACACCTCCGCCGAGTGCACCAGCGGCGGCGCCAACCCGTGGGACAACCCCGGCTGGATCGGCAACAACCAGAACATCCAGCTGCGGGCCAACAGCTGGTCGCCCGCCGGGCAGAACCTCTACACCGGCTTCCACCTCTGGGACGACAACGACCCCAACTTCAGCATCATGGACGGTGGTTGGGGAGGCAGCTACAACGACCCCGGCTTCGTCCTGCCGGTCGGCTCGCTCGCCGACGGCCACCAGTACGGCTGGGTCGCCCGGGCCACCGACGAGGCCCTCACCTCTCCGAACAGCGCCAACTGCTACTTCCGCGTCGACCGCACCAACCCGCGGGTGAGCATCGGCTCGACGGACTTCCCGCCGTCCGGGACGCCCAACGACCACCCCACCCGGTTCGCCAACGACCCCCAGCACCCGGGCACCTTCGTCATCAACGCCGAGGACCCGGCGCCCGGCGCCGGTCTGCGCGCCTCCGGCGTGGCCTGCGTGCGCTTCAGCACCGACCCGACCCCGGTCGTCGGCTGGCAGTGCGGCCAGCCCGGCACCCACGCCGCGGGCTCGTCCGTCACCTTCGCCCCCACCCGCTGGGGCACCAACTCCGTCTACGCCTGGGCGATGGACGTCGCGGGCAACTACAGCCAGCGCGCCGACTACAACTTCTACGCCCCCTGGAAGCCCGGCACCGCCCCGATCTTCGGTGACACCGACGGCGACCAGATCCCCGACATCGTCACCCCCGACGCCGCCGGCAACCTGCGCACCCTGAGCGGCAACAACGACCCGTCGCGCGCCATCACCGCCACCGCCGCGAGCGCACCGCGCAATGACATCAACGACACCACCACGAGCTGGGCCGACTACCAGGTCACCCACCGCGGCACGCTCAACGAGGTCGGCGACCTGGACCAGCTGATCGTCCACAACACCCGTGACACCAACCTCAAGAAGAACCTCTACCTGATCGACAACGACGGCACCGGCCGGTACGACCAGTACACGAAGATTCCGCTGACCCGGCAGAAGTCCACCGCCTGCGCGGCCGTCCCGACCTCCGGCCTGAGCTGCCCGGCCGACCGGCCGTTCGCCGCCGACTGGTCCCAGGTCGGCCAGGTGATCGCGCTCGGCACCCCCGACGGCGAGCTGACCCAGAACTTCCCGGCCACCTCGACCGAACCGGCCCGCACGAAGCTCATCAGCCAGACCTCGGCGCTCACCGTCGAGGGCGGCCGGCTCTGGCTGCACGACGTCAGCGAGCTCAAGTGGAACGACGTCAACTCCCCGGCGCTGCTCATCCCCACCGCTCCCGGAACCGGCAGCTGGGACGACTACGACCTCATCAACCCCGGCCCCGCGAACGGCGTGACCAAGACTCCCGGCTTCGACGACGCGTGGCAGGCCACCCTCTGGGCCCGGCATCGCGCCACCGGTGACGTCTTCTCCTACCCGATCACCCGCACCACGGACGGCAAGTCCGACTTCAGCGCGCTGACCAAGCCCAACGGCGGCACGCTGATCGACCGCGGCGACGGTCTGACCGCCGCCGCCTACCCCAAGATCGGCGCCGCCGACTTCAACGGCGACGGCTTCGCCGACCTCTGGGGCATCAACACCTCCGGCACCGTCACCGTCCTGACCGGCGGAGGCAACGCCACCACGGCCCCGGGCAAGGTCACCGGCTTCACCGGCGTATCGACCATGGGCAATGCCAACACCAGCGTCTCCGTGCACTCCAACCAGGTCTCCTGGCAGTGCGTCGACGCCGAGGGCGGGGCGCGCAGCGGGGCCGCGATCACCTCCTACGCCTGCTGGGACACCCCCAACCAGCGGTTCACCTTCGGCATCGACGGCACGATCCGCGCCGCCGGTTACTGCCTGACCGCGCAGGACCCGGCACTCGTCAACGGCGCCGCGGCCGTCCTCGCCGTCTGCGACAACAAGCCGTCCCAGAAGTGGGCGACGACCTCCGACGGCCGGATCTACCTCCCGGCCACCGTCACGACCTCCAACCCCGTCGGCCGCTGCCTGGAACGCCCCCAGGAGAACCCCGCCCAGGCCATCCGCCTCGGCATCTGGGACTGCCAGGCCTCCAAGCCCCACCAGCAGTGGACCCTGAACCTCGAGTCCAAGATCTGACCCCCTGACACACCTCGGCCCGCCCGTCCGCGCCTCCACAGGGAGCGCGCACGGGCGGGCGCTTCGCATCGCCGCGGACCCGTCGGGCCCGTGGCGATGCCGCAGCGGCCCCACCGGCGGATCGCCGGTGGGGCCGCTGCCCCGTCAGAACGAGGTCGCGGAGGCGGCCGTGCGACCTGGCAGGAGGGGCACCCGGGAGGCACCGCCCGACGCCGCCGGAGCGACGGCGACGGACCGGTTGCCGGGCCCCGGCCGGCTATCGACCCGATCGACCCGGATCGCCCGCGTATCACGCGGCCTCGGCGAGGTAGCCGAAGTAGCGGAAGTAGTCGAGGTGATCGATGTAGTCGAGGTACTCAGGACGCTCGGACTCGTAGCCGTGGTGCGGCGGAGGCGGGCACTCCTCGACGGTGATGCAGAGCTCGACGGGCGGGCTCTGGACGGGCCGGCAGTCCGGGTCGAAGGCATTGGCCGTCGCCCGGTTGGTGACGTGTCCCTCCTTGGCGTCCTGCTCGGTGACCACATAGCTGCCGGTGCAGGTCGTGCTCTGCCCGGGAGCGAGGGTCGTCTCGACGCAGCTGATGTCCGAGACCCGGTCGTCGCTGATGGTCAGGTCGGTCAGCGTGGTCGTGCCGGTGTTGGTGACCGTGTAGGTGTACGTGATCGTGTCACCGGGGTGCACCGGGCCGGGCGTGTCGGCCTCCTTGGTCAGCGACAGGCTCGACGTCATGCCCTTCACCGTCACCGTGCTCTGCGCCGGCGGGCTCTGGACGGGTCGGTCCTGCGGGTCCAGACCGTTGGCCGTGGCGTGGTTGGTCACGCTGCCGGCTGCCGCGTCGGCAGCCGTCACCACGTAGGTACCCGTGCACGTCGTGCTCCGACCGGCCGCAAGAGTCGTCGCCGAGCAGGTGATCGGCGAGACCCGGTCGTCGGTCACGGTCAGGTCGTGCACCGCAGCCGTACCGGTGTTGGTCACCGTGTACGTGTACGTGATCGTGTCACCCACGTTGACGGGACCGGCGGTGTTGGCCTTCTTCGTCAGGGAGAGGCTCGCCACGGACGTGACCGTCACCGTCTCCTGCGCGGGCGGGCTCTGCACCGGCTGGTCCTGCGGGTTGAGACCGTTCGCCGTCGCGACATTGGTGACGTGTCCCGCCGCCGCATCGGCGGCCGTCACCAGGTAGCTGCCGGTGCAGGTCGTGCTCCGACCGGCGGCAACGGTCGTCGCCGAGCAGGTCACCGGCGAGACATGGTCATCGGTGACGGTCAGGTCGTGCACCGCAGCCGTACCCGTATTGGTCACCGTGTACGTGTACGTGATCGTGTCACCCACACTCACCGGACCGGCAGTGTTCGCCTTCTTCGTCAGCGACAGGCTCGCCGCAGATGCGACGGGGACGTTCTCCTGCGCCGGAGGACTCGCCACCGGCTCACCCTGCGGGTTGAAGCCATTCGCCGTCGCCACGTTCAGCACATGACCGGCCACCGCATCAGCAGTGGTCACGACGTAGCTGCCGGAGCAGGTCGTGCTCTGGCCGGCAGTAAGAGTCGTCGACCCACAACTCACCGGCGACACCCGGTCATCCGTCACCGTCAGGTCATGCACCGCAGCCGTACCCGTATTGGCCACCGTGTACGTGTACGTGATCGTGTCACCCACACTCACCGGACCGGCAGTGCTCGCCTTCTTCGCCAGCGACAGAATCGCCACCGACACGACCGGCACCGTCTCCTCCGCCGGAGGACTCGCCACCGGCTCACCCTGCGGGTTGAAACCGTTCGCCGTCGCCACGTTCAGCACATGACCGGCCACCGCATCAGCAGTGGTCACCACATACGTACCGGTGCACGTCGTACTCTGACCAGCCGCCAACGTCGTCAACCCACAACTCACCGACGACACCCGGTCATCCGTCACCGTCAGGTCATGCACCGCAGCCGTACCCGTATTGGCCACCGTGTACGTGTACGTGATCGTGTCACCCACACTCACCGGACCGGCAGTGCTCGCCTTCTTCGCCAGCGACAGGCTCGCCACAGCCGTGACCGGCACCGTGACCTGCGCCGGAGGACTCTCGACGGGCAGCCCCAGCGGGTTGAGGCCGCTCGCCAGCGCCACATTGGTGACGTGTCCCAGCACCGCGTCCGCGGCCGTCACCACATAGCTTCCGGTGCACATCATGACCTGCGCGGGAATGAGGGTCGCCGTGGGGCAGTCCACCGGCGTGACGTGGTCGTCGGTGACCTTCACGCTGTGAAGCGTCGTCACGCCCGTGTTGGTGACCGTGTACGTGTAGGTGATGGTGTCACCCACGTTCACCGGACCGGGGGTGCTCGCCTGCTTCATCAGCCCCAGACTCGACGTGGACACCACCTCGACGGTGGCCTGGGTCGGCGGGGAGGCGACCGGGGATCCGTTGGCCGTGCCGGTGGCGTGGGCGTGGTTGGTGACCTCGCCGGCGTCGGCGTCCGGCTGGGTGATGACGTAGGTGCCGTGGCAGGTGGTGCTGTCGCCGGGGCTGCCGGCCGGGGCCAGCGTGGTGGCGGCGCAGGTGATGCCGGTGACCTTGTCGTCCGTGATGCCGACGGCGTCGACCTGGACGCCACCCGTGTTGGTGACCACATACGTGTACGGCACGGTGTCGCCGACGGCGAACGGCCCCGGGGCGTCGACGTGCTTGGTCAGGTGGATGCCGGGCGGGGCCACGACCGGGACGTTCTCCGAGGACGGCGGGGACTCGACCGGGGTGCCGTCGGCGGTGCCGGTGGCCACGGCGGTGTTGGCGATGTGGCCGGACTGCGCGTCGGCGGCGGTCACCAGGTAGGTGGCCGTGCAGGTGACGGTCGTGTGGGGGGCGAGCGTGGACACCGGGCAGCTGACCGGTCCGACCTTGGGGTCGTTGACGCCCAGGTTGTCGATCGGCACGGTGCCGGCGTTGGTCACCACGAAGTCGTACGGCACCGGTGTGCCGACCGTGATCAGTCCGGGCAGCGGCTCGCGGACCTGCTTCACCAGGTTCAGCTCGGGCAGCGGCTGGTCCGTGCTCACCGTGACGTTGCGGATCAGGTGCACATCGGTAAATGCGCCGGTGGAGCCGGCGAAGCCGAACTTGTAGGTGGAGGGAACGGGCGTCGGGGCGGGGGTCGACAGCACCTGGTGCGGACCGGTGCCGTCGTTGAAGTCGACGCCGACCGTCAGCACCGGGGAGGGCGCCGGCGTCAGGTGCACGTTCACCCGGCGGCGCGAGGGCTCCAGCAGAGTCTCGGCCTGGGCCGGGGTCACCGCGGGCGGCAGCACCGTCAGCGGGCCCTGCAACTGGCCCGGCAGGGTGGAGGGCCAGGGGCCGGTGGTGGTGAAGTTGCTGGTCGTGGCGGTCAGGAAGCAGTAGCCGGTGGTGCCGTCGCCGGGGCCGCGGACGGTGACCATGTT
This sequence comes from Kitasatospora sp. NPDC004723, assembly GCF_040609255.1. Lineage (NCBI taxonomy): Bacteria > Bacillati > Actinomycetota > Actinomycetes > Kitasatosporales > Streptomycetaceae > Kitasatospora > Kitasatospora sp. NPDC004723. Next base: position 112,214 of record NZ_JBEXJT010000019.1, read on the forward strand.
GGCGCCGGGCGCCGGGATGCGGAACCCGGTGCCGGCCGGCGAGCGTGTCGCGCAGCCGTTGCCGCGCTGTTCCCAGTCGCCGAAGTAGTTGCCGAGGACGTCCAGCCCGACGCCCAGGTAGCCGCGGTCGACGCCGGGCAGGAAGTCGAGGTTCGGGTTGTCGTCGGGCAGCTTCTGGGCGTAGCCGAGGCTGCCGCCGAAGGCCCCGGGGTGGGCGAGCGCGGTGTCGCCGTTGACCAGGAAGAAGGAGATGCCGTCGGCCGGGGTGGCGGGGGTGGTGCTGCCGTACTGCCACTGGTCGAAGGAGACATCCAGACCGTTGCCGGCCGGCAGTGCCTGGTCGAACAGGACGGCGCCGCTCTGGTCGTTCGCGGCGTCGGTGATCTGGAGATAGCCGTGCGGCGCTCCGTTCACCGGTGGCACCGGCCCGACCTCGATCGCCGGGCAGCCTTCGAGCGGATGGCTGCCGGCGCCGGCCGCGCCGATGGGCGCACCGGTGAGGCACGCCGTGCCGACGGCGGTGAAGCGGGAGTCCGCCGTGGCCCCGGTGAAGGTCTCCTGCAGAAGTGGGGTACCGGTCGCCAGGACGCGCTCGCCCGTGCTGACGGGCGGCGCCTTCTGGGGGGCCGGTGCGGCCCGGGCCGGTAAGCCGGTGAGGCCGGCGCTGAGGAATCCCAGCATGGTCGCTGCCGTCACGAGGCGGGCCGTGCGCTCCAGAAGTCGCGACGGCCCGCGAAGGTCTCTTGTCATGAAAACACTATGTGCACATATTATTACTATCTGTCATCTTGGCTGACCGTCATATGACCCATCGGGAGGCCGCCACCACCGGGTACAACGCACCGTCACCCGGACGCCACGTCAGCCCGACGGCTCGCGCCGTTCGGCGAGTTCGACACAGGCGCCGAACAGCTGAGCGACTGTTCGACCGACACGACGACGTGCCCCGAGCCGCGCCGCTCAGGCCGCGTGCTCGGGGGTCCGGACGACCGGCGCCGGCAGCGCCGCCGCCTCCGGGCCGGCCGGGGCCGGCCGCCGCGCCGGGCGGACGGCGAGCAGCACCCGGAGCGCGCCCACCCAGACCATGGCCGCGCCGAGCAGATGCAGGATCACCGCCGCCGCGGGAAGAGCGGTCAGCGACTGCACCACGCCCAGCAGGCCCTGGGCCACCAGCGCCACCAGGAAGACCACCGTGCGACGCCGGGCGCCGGCGCCGCACGGGTCCGGGCGCAGCGCGGCGAACAGCAGCGCCGCGAGCACCAGGACGGCCGCCGCGAGCACGCCGTGCACCACGGTCACCGTCGTCCAGTCCAGGCCGATCCGGGGCACGTCGGAGGAGTCGCCGGCGTGCGGGCCGGTGCCGCTGGTGACCGTGCCGGCCACCACCATCACCGCGGCGACCGCCATCAGCGCCGTCGCCAGGCGCCGGGCCCGCTCGGACGGCGCGGTCCGCGCGCCGTCCGGCGCCTCGCCCATCGCCTCGCCCATCGCCCCGCCCGACGTGGCGTGCAAGGTGGCGTCCCAGGTGACCACGGCCGTGGTGAGCAGCAGCACCGCGGCCAGGAAGTGCGTGGCGACGATGTACGGGCTGAGCGTCAGCCAGACGGTGACGCCGCCGACCACCGCGTTCAGCACCACGACCCAGAACTGCGCCCAGCCACCCCGGAGCACCTGCGGCATGGGGGTGCGCTGCAGCCGGGCGGCGATGATCACCCAGCCGACCACCACGCAGAGCACGCTGGTGAGCATCCGGTTGGAGAACTCGATCGCGCCGTGCAGGCCCATCTCGGCGGTCGGCGCGAGCGTGCTGTCGGTGCACATCGGCCAGTCGGGGCAGCCGAGGCCGGAGCCGGTGACCCGGACGACGCCGCCGGTCATGATGATGCCGATCGCCGCCACCACCGAGGCCACGGCCGCCGCCCGGATGCTGCGCGGTCCGAGCGTGTAGCGTTCCGCCAACCAGGACAAGGGAGTTCGTGCCATCCGGGCCATCCTCGATCGAGCCGTCGTTCGGTGGACCCCACCCTACGACGGCCTTACGGATGGGTGACCGAAACCCTCCGCAGCGTCACGGCGGGTACGACCCGGCCGTTCCGACCGGCGGTCCGGCCGCCTCCGGGAGCAGCTCGGCGGCGCGGTCGGCGACCTCCCGGTGCAGGGCGTCGCGCACGGCCCGGACGGCGGGCAGGGTCACCGCCTCCCGCCGTACGGCCAGCGTGATCGGCAGCCGGATGTCGACCTCGTCGGCCAGCAGCCGCCGCAGCCCGGCCCGTTCGGCGAGGAAGGCGGGCAGCACGCCGACGCCGGCCCCCAGGCGGGTGGCCTCGACCTGGGCGAAGACGTTGGTGGAGGAGAAGGCGGGCGTGATGCCCGGCAGGTGGCGTTCGATGTCGAGGTCGCCGACCTGGAGCATCGACTCGATGTAGAAGACCAGCGGATGCTCCCTCAGCTCGGCGGCCGAGCCGGGGCTGCCGCACCGCGCGAGGTAGTCGTCGGCGGCGTACAGGCCGAGCGCGTAGTCGGTGAGGTGCTCGGTCACCAGTCGGCTTCGCGGTGGCCTGCCGATGGTCAGGGCGAGGTCGAAGCCGGCCGGACGCAGCGGCAACTCCCGTGTCACCGTGATGAGTTCGGCCTGCAGCCGGGGGTGGCGGCGGCGTACCCGGGCCAGCGCCGGGGTGGCGAAGGCGGTGCCGAAGCCGTCGGGGGCGCTCACCCGGACGGTGCCGTGCAGCGACGGCGTGTCCTGGCCCGACACCGCGTCGACGGCGCGGATCAGGGCGTCCTCGATCGCCCGCGCGCTCTCGCAGACGGCCTTGCCCGCGTCCGTCAGCGCCCAGCCCTCCGTACCGCGTTCCATCAGCCGCACGCCGAGGCCCTTCTCCAGGGCGGCGATGCGGCGGGAGACGGTGGTGTGGTCCACGCCGAGCGCGTCGGCGGCGCTCACCAGTCGGCCCGTACGGGCGACGGCGAGCAGGTAGCGGAGGTCGTCCGCGCGGAGCCGGTCGCCGACCGGGCGGGAGCGGGAGCGCACGCGGTCAGCGTATCTGCATTTGCGCACACGCCGTCTGCGTGATTGGCGATTGAACGCACGCCCGTGCGGGCGTCACAGTCGAAAGCCTCCCCCGGCCGGAAACACCGGTCGGTCTTCCTCCCACCGTCGAGGGGTGCTCCATGGTTGCCGGCCTCTCCCTGCCACGGATCCTGCGCGTCGGCCGCGGCGCCGCCGCCGAACTGGGCGACGTCCTCAAGGAACTGGGGCTGAGCCGCCCGCTCCTGGTGACGGACGCGTTCCTGGTCGGCAGCGGCGCGGCGCAGCGCCTGACGACGACGCTGCTCGACGCCGGACTGCACCCGCGGCTGTTCGCCGACACCGTGCCCGACCCGACCACCGACTCGCTGGTCGCGGGGGTGAAGGCGCTCCAGGAGCACGAGGCCGACTCGGTCATCGGGTTCGGCGGCGGCAGCCCGATGGACACCGCCAAGGCGCTCGCCCTGCTGGGCGTGCGGGGCGGCGAGATGCGGGACTACAAGGCACCGCGGGTCAACCGGGGGCCGGCGCTGCCGGTGATCGCGGTGCCCACCACCGCGGGCAGCGGCTCGGAGGCGACCCAGTTCACCGTCATCACCGACAGCGCCACGGACGAGAAGATGCTCTGTCCGGGCCCGGCGTTCCTGCCGATCGCCGCCGTGGTCGACGTGGAACTGACCATGTCGATGCCGCCCCGGCTGACGGCCGACACCGGCATCGATGCCCTCACCCACGCGGTCGAAGCCTATGTGAGCCGCAAGGCCAACCCGTTCGCCGACGGCCTCGCGCTCACCGCGATCGGCACCATCGGCCGCCACCTGCGCCGCGCCTACGCGGACGGGTCGGACGCCGGGGCCCGCGAGGCCATGATGCTCGCCGCGACCCAGGCCGGCATCGCGTTCTCGAACTCCAGCGTCGCCCTGGTGCACGGCATGAGCCGCCCGATCGGCGCCCACTTCCATGTCGCCCACGGCCTGTCGAACGCGATGCTGTTCCCCGCGGTGACCGCCTTCTCGGTGCACGCCGCCCCCGCCCGGTACGCCGACTGCGCCCGCGCGCTGGGAGCCGCCGGCGCCGCCGACTCCGACGACGTGGCCGCCGACCGGCTGGTCGACGCCCTGCGCGCGCTCTGCCGCGACCTGGACGTCCCCACCCCCCGCAGCTACGGCATCCCCGAGGACGCCTGGACCCGCCTCACCCCGCTGATGGCCGAGCAGGCCCTCGCCTCCGGCTCCCCCGCGAACAACCCCGCCGTCCCCACCGCCGCCGAGATCGAAGAGCTGTACGCCCGGATCTACGCCTGATCCGCCGCGTCGGCCGGCCCCGGCCGGCCCGACGCACTGGACGGCGTACCGGCCGGCTCCACGGGCTGCGCCACGGCCGGGAGCCGGACGGTGAACACGGTGCGTCCAGGCCGGCTGGTCACCTCCAGCTCGCCACCGTGCGCCCGGACCACGGCCGCCACGATGGACAGACCCAGCCCGGTCGACCCGGTCGCGCGCGAGCGGGCCCGGTCGCCGCGGACGAAGCGCTCGAAGACCCGGTCGATCAGCTCGGGCGCGATCCCGGGGCCGTTGTCGGCGACGGCCAGCCGGACCTGCCCGGCCGACCGCGTCAGACTGAGCTCGACCTCGCTGCCGGGCGGGGTGTGGGTGTGGGCGTTCGCCAGCAGGTTGGCCGCCACCTGGGTCAGCCGGTGCGCGTCCCCGCGCACCAGCACCGGCTCTTCGGGCAGGACGAGTCGCCAGTCGTGCTCCGGCCCGGCGGCCCGGGCATCCGCGAGCGCGTCCAGGGCGATCAGCGTCAGGTCGGCCTCCTCCTCGGCCAGTGGGCGGCCGGCGTCCAGCCGGGCGAGCAGCAGCAGGTCCTCGACGATCGTCCCCGTCCGGTGCGCCGCCGCGCTGATCCGCTCCAGCGAGTGGCGCACGGGCTCGGGCACCTCGCCAGGGTGGCGCAGGGCCAGGTCGGCGTGCCCGCGGACCGCGGCCAGGGGGGTACGCAGCTCGTGGCTGGCGTCGGCGGCGAACGCCCGTAGCCGTTCCTCGACCGCGTGCCGTCGGGCGAGGGCGGCACCCAGGTGGTCGAGCATCCGGTTGAGGGCGATGCCGACCCGGCCGACCTCGGTGCGCGGGTCCTCGTCCGGGACCCGCTCGGCGAGGGTCACGGCGCCGCTGGCGAGCGGCAGCGCGCCGACCCGCTCGGCGGTCCGCACCACCCGGTCCAGCGGGCGCAGCGCCCAGCGGACCCAGAGCGCCCCCACCACGCCCGCCCCGGCGGCGGCCAGCGCGAACACCGTGAGCTCCAGCGTCACCAGCCGGTCGACGGTGTCCTCCACCGGGCGCAGCGGCAGCCCGGCGACCAGCACGTCGCCGTCCCGGCCGGCCGTGGCCCGCACGCGGTAGTCCCCCGCCGTGCCGCCCAGGTCGACGGTGCGGGCCGGGCCGCCGGGCACCAGCGCGGCCAGGGCGTGCTGCTCGGCCGGCGGCAGGGCCAGCCGGTCGTCCGCGTTGGGCTGGTCCGCGTCGTCGGCGTCGCCGTCGACGACGCCGGCCGCGGTGACCCGGCCGTCCACCAGGCGGGCGCCGAAGGTACCGGGCGCCTGAGCCCTGGTGTCGCCGTCCCGTCCGGCGTGCTCCAGGCTGGCCGCGTAGCGTCCGCCGGTGTCGGCGAGCTGCTGGTCCAGCCGGTCCACCAGGAAGTGGCGCAGCGCCGCGGTGGTGGCCAGGCCGACGGCGGCGCAGGTCGCCACCAGGAGCACCAGCAGTCCGGCGATCAGCCGGGCGCGCAGGGTCCGCGGGACCAACCGGGCGGCCCGGCCGGGCGGCGCGGCGCTCACACCGCCGCCTTGATCAGGTAGCCGGCCCCGCGCACCGTGTGGATCATCGGCGGCCGGCCGGCGTCCAGCTTCTTGCGCAGGTAGCTGATGTACAGCTCCACCACGTGGGCCTGCCCGCCGAAGTCGTAGGACCAGACGGCGTCGAGGATCTGCGCCTTGCTCAACACCTGCCGCGGGTGGTGCATCAGATGCGCCAGCAGGGCGTACTCGGTGGGGCTCAGCTCGATGGTGTCGCCGCCCCGGCTGACCTCGCGCGCCCGCTCGTCGAGCACGAGGTCGCCGAGCACCAGCGCGTGCTCCGGCGGCGGGTGCGCCAGCCCCGCCGGGGTGGCGCGGCGCAGCAGCCCGCGCAGCCGGACGACGACCTCGGCCAGGCTGAACGGCTTCGTCACGTAGTCGTCGCCGCCCGCGGCGATGCCGGCGATGCGGTCCTCCACGGTGTCCCGGGCGGTGAGGAAGAGCACCCGGACCTCGGGCTGCTCCCGGTGGACGCGGCGCAGCACCTCCAGGCCGTCGAGGTCGGGGAGCATCATGTCGAGCACGATGGCGTGCGGCCGCCAGGACGCCGCGGCCCGGACGGCCGCCAGACCCGTGCCCTCGCCGCGGGCCCGCCAGCCCTCGTAGCGGACCGCGCCGCAGACGACCTCGACCAGATCGGGTTCGTCGTCCACCACGAGGATCCGCCAGGCGCGCGGATCGGCGGTGTCGTCCATGCTGCTCCCTCTGTTCCCGCTGTTCTGCCGTGCTCGCCGCTCATTGTGGCCACGGCGAGGTGAGAAAGCCATGAGACCGCGGCGACCCCGGGATCCGGGGAACCCCCTGTGAGCTGCGGCGATGCCCTGCGGCCCGGGGGAACCCGCGGCGGTTCAGAGCCGGCTGAGAGCCAACGGTGCCATGGTGATCACCCCGGTGGCCCCGCGCCGCCGGCAGTAGGGAGGAGATCCGCATGGCCACCATCGCCCCGCCGCGCCCGCGCCGTCCGCGTCCGGACCACCGGGCCGCGCCGCGCCGTCCGCGCGCCGCCGCACCGGCGGCCGTCCTGGGGCTGGTCGCCGCGGGCGCGGCCGGTGCCGTCGCCCTGTGGTGGACCGGCACCACCGCGGTCACCGGTGTCGCTGGCTGGGCCACCGCCGCGGGCCGGGTCAGCGGGCTGCTCGCCGGGTACGCGGCCCCCGTCCTGCTGCTGCTGGTCGCCCGGCTGCCGCCGCTGGAGCGCGGGATCGGCGCCGACCGGCTGACCCGCTGGCACGCCCGCGGCGGCCGGTGGCTGGTGGCCCTGGTGAGCGCGCACGTGCTGACCGTCGTCTGGGGGTACGCCCTGTCCGACGGCCGGGGGCTGATCGGCGAGGGGGCGGAGATCGTCCTCCACTTCCCGGAGATGCTCAAGGCCACCGCGGCCACCCTGCTGATGCTGGGCACCGGCGTGGTGTCCGCCCGGGCCGCCCGGCGCCGCCTCTCCTACGAGACCTGGTACTACCTCCACCTGTCGACCTACCTGGCGGTGGCGCTGGCCTTCGGCCACCAGCTGGCCACCGGCGCCGACCTCGGCGGCGGCCTCGCCACGGCCGCCTGGTGCGCCCTGTACCTGGCCACCGCGGGCCTGCTGGGCTGGTACCGGCTGGTCCGGCCGTGGCTGCGCGACCGCCGCCACCGGCTGACGGTGGCCGAGGTGCGCCCCGAGGGCCCCGGCGTCGTGTCGCTCTACCTGAGCGGTCGGCGGCTCGACGAACTGCGGGCCGAAGCCGGCCAGTTCTTCCGGCTGCAGTTCGACGCACCCGGTCTGCGCTGGGCCGCCAACCCGTACTCGCTGTCCGCCCCGCCGCACCCGGACTTCCTGCGCTTCACCGTCAAAGGCCTCGGCGACCACAGTGCGGCGGTGGCCGCGCTGTGCCCCGGCACCCGGGTGCGCGCCGAGGGACCGTACGGGGCGTTCACCGCGCGCGGCCGACGCCGGCACCGGGTGCTGCTGCTCGGGGCGGGCGTGGGGATCACCCCGCTGCGGGCCCTGTTCGAGACGATGCCCGGCGAGCTCACCCTGGTGCAGCGGGCCGGGCGGCCGGAGGACCTGCTCTTCCGAGCGGAGTTCGCGGAGGTGGCCCGCCGGCGCGGCGCCCGGGTCCACGAGCTGACCGGGTCGCGGGCGCAGGTGGGCGACCTCGGGGCCGCGCTGGCCCGACTGGTCCCCGACCTCGCCGACCACGAGGTCTATCTGTGCGGGCCGGAGGCGATGACGGCGGAGGCGGTCCGTTCGCTGCGGGCCGCCGGTGTGCGACGGGGGCGCATCCACCGCGAGTCGTTCACGTTCTGAGCTCCGCGTCCACGTCCCGGTCCCCAAGCCCCACCTGCGTGTCCCGGTCCCGCGCCGGGCCCCGAACCCAGCCCCGAGGAGTCACCGTCATGCGCCGAGCCGTCGTCGGAAGCGCCGCCAGCGCGGCCGGAATCGTCCTGCTGCTGTCCCTCGACTCGCTGCGGACCGCCGGTCCCGCGGTCATCGGCTCGCGCGGGATCGAGACCCCCGAGACCACCACGGGCCCGTCGGGCACCGCCGTGCCGTCCCCGGGAGCCGCCGCCGCGACCGGCGGCGGCACGCGAAGCATCACCGGCGACGCGGTGAACACGCGCTACGGGCCGGTCCGGGTCCGGGTCACCCTCTCCGGCAGCCGGATCACCGGCGTCGACGTGGTCGAGTACCCGACGGACAACCGCCGGGACCGGGAGATCAACAGCTCGGCGCTGCCCCTGCTCAACCAGGAGGCGACCGCCGCCCAGAGCGCCGCGATCGACGTCGTCAGCGGCGCGACGTACACCAGCCAGGGCTACGTCCGCTCACTGCAGAGCGCGCTCGACCGGGCCGGGCGGTGAACCGGCCGTGCTGCGCCACACCGAACCCGTGATGGGCACCGTCTTCTCCGTCGTGGTCCGCGACCCCGGCCCGGGCACCCCGGCGACGCTGCGGCGGATCGCCGAGCGGCTGCACCGCATCGACGCGCTGTTCTCCACCTACCGGGCGGACAGCGAGATCAGCCGCCTGGACCGCGGCGAACTCGGCCTCGACGCCTGCGCCCCGGAGGTCCACGAGGTGCTGGCCGCCTGCCGCGAGGCCGCCGAGCGGACCGACGGCTACTTCACCCACCGGCCGGGCGGCCGCCTCGACCCGGGCGGCTGGGTCAAGGGCTGGGCGGTCGAGGAGGCGGCCCGGATGCTGCGCCGCGACGGCGCGCGGCGGTTCTGCGTCAGCGGCGGCGGGGACGTGCAGACGGCGGGCGGCCCGTGGCGCGTCGGGGTGGCCCACCCGTGGCAGCCCGGCCTGCTCGCCGCCGTCCTGGGCGGCAGCGACCTCGCCGTGGCCACCTCCGGCACCGCCGAACGCGGCCCGCACATCGTGGACCCGCACACCGGCCGCCCGGCGACCGGGCTGACCTCGCTGACCCTGGTCGGGGCCCCGGGCACCGGCATCGCCCGCCTCGACGCCTGGACCACCGCCGCCTTCGCCATGGGCCCGGACCGCGCCCTCGCCTGGGTCGCCCGGCAACCCGGGGTCGAGGCCCTGGCCATCCTGCCCGACGGCACCAAACGCTGGACCGACGGCCTCCCCCGCCACCTCCCCCCGTCCGGCCCGGCCGACTGGCACCCGGCGGCCATCGCCTGACGACCGCCGGCTGACGGGACTTTCAGCAGGCGGCCCGGGCGCGCCCGGCCTCGGGGTAGGGTGGCGGATCATGGCCAGTCGTAAAACGTCGATCTTGGAAGCAGCGGCGCGGGTGATCGCCCGCCGCGGGGTGCGCGGGCTGCGGGTGGAGGAACTCGCCGCCGAGGCGGGGGTGTCCACGGCACTGATCTACTACCACTTCAAGGACCGTACGGGGATCCTCAAGCAGACGCTGGAGTTCATCAACGACCGCGCGGAGCGGTACACCGCCGAGCGCGCCGCGGACGCGCCGCCGCCGACGGCCCGCGAGGAGCTGGAGCAGACGCTGCTGCTGGAACTCCAGGACACCGTCGAGGTGCGGGAGAACAGCACCGCCTGGGGCGAGCTGCGGGCGAGCGCGGTGTTCGACGAGACCCTGCGCGAGGACCTGGCGCGGGCCACCCGGATCTGGGTGCAGGAGATCGCCGAGCTGCTCGGCGCGGTGCAGCCGATGTCCTCGGCGGTCGCGCTGGCGGGTGCGGCGGAGCGGCTGACCGCGCTGCTGGAGGGGCTGAGCACCCGCTGGCTGAGCGGCAGCCTGCCGCTGACGCACGCCCGGACGCTGATGACCGATGCGATCGACACCGAGGTGGCCCGGCTCGGGTCCTGAGGGGCCCGACCGCCGGGCCGTCGCACGGCGTACCTCGCCGCTCACCGATCCGTCGTTCCGCGGCCCGCCGGTTTGACTGACTTTTCAGCCAGTGCGACGCTGGGGCGGCACGCCGCACGATCTGGAGACCCTCATGAGCCACGACCGCGACGACCGGTCCACCGGGCCCTTCCCCCGGGTACCGGCGGACGACGTCCCGCACGCGCGGACCTGGATGTCCTGGCCGTCCCGGCGCGGCGTGTGGGGACTGCGACTGGGCGGGGTCCAGCAGGACATCGCGCTGATCGCCCGGACGGTCGCCGAGTTCGAGCCGGTGGTGATGTGCGCCCCCGACGACTGGACGGCGGGCAAGGCCCGGTCGATGTGCGGCTCCGGCGTCGAGGTGATCACCGCGATCCCCACCGACGACCTGTGGATGCGCGACATCGCCCCGGTGTTCCGCCGCGACGGCTACGGCGGCCTGGACGCCGTGGTCCTCAACTTCAACGGCTGGGGCAACAAGCAGGTCCACCACGACGACGCCCGGGTCGCCGAGCGGCTCGCCACCCGCCGGGGGCTGCACCACTCCTACGCGGACTTCGTCGGCGAGGGCGGCGCGATCGAGACCGACGGCGACGGCACCGTGATGGCCACCGAGAGCAGCCTGGTCAACAAGAACCGCAACCGCGGGATGAGCCGGGACGAGATCGAGGACGCCGTCCTGGAGGCCTACGGCGCGGACACCATGATCTGGCTGCCGGGCATCAAGGGCCGGGACGTCACCGACGACCACGTCGACGTCACCTCCCGCTTCGTGCGCCCCGGCGTGGTGATGGTCCAGCTGCCGCCGCCCGACCGGGACGACGTCTGGGCCCGGGACGCCCGCGAGCAGTTCGCCCTGCTGTCCGCCGCCACCGACGCCCGGGGCCGCCGCCTCCAGGTCGTCCCCGTGCACGGCCCGGACACCGTGCGCTCCCGCAGCTCCAGGTTCGTCGACTCCTACCTCAACTTCCACCTGGTCAACGGCGGCGTGATCACCACCCAGTTCGGCGACGCCCGCAAGGACGCCGCCGCCGGGGAGGCGCTCGCCGCCGCCTTCCCGGGCCGCGAGGTGGTGCAGCTCGACGTCGACCGCCTGATGGCCGGCGGCGGCGGCATCCACTGCTCGACCATGCACGAGCCGCTGCCCTGAGGGCGTCGGGGCCGGTCCCGGCGCGCGCACCGGGACCGGCGCCGGGGCCTCAGAGCGCGGGCTGCTGCTGGGTGGCGCAGTGGATGCCGCCGCCGCCCGCCGCGATGTGGTTGATGTCGACCTGGGTGACCGTGCGCCCGGGGTGCAGCTCGCCGACGACCCCAGCCGCCCGGTCGTCCGCGGCCCGGTCCCCGAAGCGCGGGACGATCACGCCGCCGTTGCAGACGTAGTAGTTGATGTAGGTGGCGAGGAAGTCCTTGCCCCCGCCCTGGATCAGCTCGAAGTCCGGCTCCGGCAGGTCCACCACCCGCAGCGGGCGCCCCTTGGCGTCGGTCGCGGAGCCGAGCACCTGGCGCGCCTGCGCCGAGGCCGTGGTCCAGACGTCCGGCGGGGTGTCGGCGGCGGGGCGGTGCAGCAGGACGGTGCCGGGCTCGGCGAAGCGGGCGAGCGCGTCCACGTGGCAGTCGGTGATGTCCTGCCCGGCGACGCCCGGGAGCCAGATCACCTTCTCGACGCCGAGCAGTTCCTTGAAGGCCGCCTCGATCCGGTCGCGGGAGACGCCGGGGTTGCGGTTCTCGTTCACCCAGGAGCTCTCGGTGGCCATCAGCGTGCCCTCCCCGTCCACCTCGATGCCGCCGCCCTCGCCGGTGATCGGCGCCTGGACGCGGGTGATGCCGTAGTGGGCCAGGAGGCTGCGGGCGACCTGGGCGTCGTTGGCGTGGGTCTGCTTGCCGCCCCACCCGTTGAAGTCGAGGTCGACCCCGGCGAGTCCCTGCGGGCCGGTGACGAAGGTCGGTCCGGTGTCCCGGGCCCACAGGTCGTCGACCATCAGGTCCAGCACCTCCACCGAGGAACCGCAGGCCCGGCGGGCCTGCTCGGCCTGGTCGGGGCGGGCCAGCAGCACCACCGGCTCGAACCCGGCCACGGCCCGGGCCAGACCCGCGATGTCCTGCCGGACGCCGGGCAGTTGGTCGCCCCACACCTCCTCCAGGGCCGGCCAGGCCATGAAGGTGCGGGTGTGCGGGGCGGACTCGGCCGGCATGGCGCGCCGGACCGCCGAACCGGTGTCCGCCGCCGTAGTGGCCGCCCCGGTCCCGGAGTCGGACGGCTGCTCCTCGCCGCTGCCGGAGGAGCAGCCGCCGGCCAGGGCCAGTGCGGCGAGCGCCGCCCCGGACCGGAGCAGCGAGCGGCGGGAGGGCCGTGGATGAGCCATGGGGCCTCGTTCCGGTCGGTGGGGCGGGGTTCCCGCAGGCTACTGACGACCGGGGCGGGACCCGGCCCGGCACGCATCCGCCGTTCGGGGGGAATCCGCGGCCCGGCCTTCCGCGCCCCGCACCCCGGGAGCCGGGGCGCGCAGCACCTTCCGTGAGTTTGACTGATTTTTCAGTCAGTGCGACAGTTCAGTCCGGGCGATGCCGGGCGAGTCCGCCCGCCGCCCGCCCGGTGCCCGTGCACGCCGCTCCCCGGCGCCCCGCCTTTCCACCGGACCGACCCACCCCGAGCCCCGACGGAGGCCTCCGTGTCCCACTCCCCCCTCGCGCGCCGCACGGTGCTGCGTTCCCTCACCGGCGCCGGCCTGATCGCCCTCGGCGCGAGCGCCTGCCTTCCCGGCATCGACGAGCTGACCGACCCGGCCGGCCAAGCGGGCCCGTCCACCCCGTCCACCCCCGCTGCCACGGCCGTCCCCGCCCCCGGGCGGGGGCGCCGGATCGGCGGCGAGTGGGAGAAGCACGAGCGGACTTTCATGGCCTGGCCCGCCTCCGAGAACGTCTGGGGCAGCCAGCTCACCGGCGTCCGCAAGGACATCGCCGCGGTCGCCCGGGCCATCGGCGAGCGCGAGCCGGTGGTCCTGCTGGTCCGCCCCGGCCAGGAGGCCTCCGCCCGCAACGCCTGCGGCCAGGACGTCGAGCTGCTCGCCGTCCCGGTCGACGACCTGTGGGCCCGCGACACCCTGCCGGTCTTCGTCGAGGAGGGCGGCAGGGCCAAGGGCGTCGACTTCAACTTCAACGGCTGGGGCCGCAAGCAGGAGCACGGCAACGACGCCCGCGTCGCCCGCACCGTCCTGGAGAAGTACGGGATCGAGCGGATCGAGACCACGATCACCGCCGAGGGCGGCTCCTTCGAGACCGACGGCCAGGGCACCCTGCTGATCACCGAGAGCTCGATCGTCAACGACAACCGCAACCCGGGCCGCACCCGCGAGCAGGTCGAGGCGGACCTCAAGCGGACGCTGGGCCTGAGCAAGGTCATCTGGCTCGCCGGGGTCAGGGGCAAGGACATCACCGACGCCCACGTCGACTGCCTCGCCCGCTTCGCCGCACCCGGCGTCGTCCTGCTGGACCGGGCCTTCCCCGGCACCCCGCCGGACGTCTGGTCCCGCTCCGCCGACCAGGCCCGCGCCGTCCTCGCCGAGGCCACCGACGCCACCGGCAAGAAGCTCAGGGTCATCGAGGTCGCGCAGCCCGACCCGGACCGGATCACCGGCCGCGGCGACGCCTTCGTCTCCTCCTACATGAACTTCTACATCGGCAACAAGGGCGTCTACCTGCCGCTGTTCGGCGACCACCGGGCCGACGAGCACGCCCAGGAGGTCTTCCGGGAGCTGTTCCCCGGGCGCGAGATCGTCCCGCTGCAGATCGACACCCTGGCCTCCGGCGGCGGCGGCATCCACTGCTCCACCCACGACCAGCCCGCCGGCTGACCCCGTCGCCCATTCCGTCCCGCACCACCGGGCACCGCACCAGGCACCGCGCCGAGCGCCTTCACCATCGACGCCCGCCCGTACGCCACCACGACCACCCGCCGACGGCGCGTCGCCGTCCGCCACACCTGCGGCAGCGGCCCGCGCGACCTGGTCCGCAACGCTCTCCCTGAACCGCCGCTACTTCCTCTGACACCTCCGCCGCGTACCCGAGGCGCCCCGGGGCGCGAGGCTCAGTCCGTCGCGCCCGCGTGCAGGAGGTCCCCCGCGCGGGCCGCCAGGCCGTCGGCGCCGCAGCGGGCGGCCAGCTCCAGCCCCCGGGCCAGCGCCCGACGGGCCGCCGCCGTGGCGCCCAGCGCCTCCCCCAGGTCGACCAGCGCCAGCGCGTGCTCGTAGCGGGCGGGCGAGCGCTCCAGGTGCCGGACGGCCTGCCCGAGCAGCTCGGCCGCGCGCGGCCGGTCGTGCACCGCCGCACAGAGCCGCAGCGTGCTGCCGACGGCGGAGTCCGTCCCGGTCGCCCGGGCCCGGCGGACCGCCTCCTCGGCGAGTTCGCGGGCCCGGTCCGGCTGCTCGGGGGCGATCGCGCGCGCCAGGTGCCCGAGCCACGGCGCCCACACCGTATTGCGCCAGCCGCGCGCGTCCAGCGCCGCACCGGCGGCGGTCAGCGTCTCGGCCGCGCCGGCCGCGTCGCCCCGGGCCAGCAGCAGCCGGCCGTACAGGGTGGGGGCGTCGGGCAGCACCATCACCGTCGGGTACGGCGGGCCGAAGGAGTGCTCGCGGGCCAGCTCCAGCGCCTCGGCCACCCGGCCGCGCGCCGCCAGGGTCTCGGCCAGCGCCCCGACCGCGTCCCAGTGCAACGGGCCGCCGCGGCCCATCCGTTCGGCGAGCCGCAGGGCCCGGCGCAGGTAGTCCTCCGCCTCCGCCAGCGCGCCGCAGCGGAACCGCAGCATGCCGGTCAGCAGGTAGGCGAAGCCGAGGTGGCCGCCGCTCCAGCCGGCCACCTCGTACGCGCGGACCGCCTCGGTGAACAGTTCCTCCGCCCGGTCGACCCGGTCGGCGTAGAGGTAGCTGATGCCGAGGATCCCGGGCAGCTCGAAGCCCCAGACGGTGTTGGTCCAGCCGAGGCTGTGCGGAAGGCGCCCGCCCGGCAGCGCGGACTCGGCCAGGGCGATCGCCCGCTCGTGGTCCACGCCGCGCAGCGTGAGGTCCCAGCAGCGCAGCACCGCCACCGCGTGGGCCAGGCCGTTGTGTTCGAACAGGTTCCGCTCCGGGGGCCGCCCGCCGTCCGCACCGGCACCGCTACCGGCGACATGCGCGGCGGCGTCCCCGCCGTCCGCCCCGACGTCGCTGAACGCCATCCCGACCGTTTCGAGCATCCGGTCGAACTCCGCGAGCCGGCGGGAGCGTCCCGGACCGTCCTCGTCCTCGGACTGGAACGCGGCGAACATGAAGTGGGCGACCTCCAGGCGCAGCCGGCCCGGGCCGGGAACGGTGCGCTCGGCGGCCTCGGCGCACACCGCGGCGGCGTCGCCCAGCCGGTTGCTGTGGGCGAGGGCCTGGGCGAGCCGGAAGACCGCGTCGATCCGCAGCTCGGGGCCCAGCCCGTACGGGTCCGCGAGTGCCAGCCGCAGCTGGTTGACCGTGGTCGCCGGGTCGGTGAGCAGTGCCGAGCAGCCGAGTTCGTAGAGCACCTCGGCCCGGTCCCGGTCGGCGGGCGGTTCGCTGATCGCCCGGCGCAGGCAGTGCTGGGCGGCCTCCGGTGCGCCGATGGCCAGGTGCTCGCGGGCCGCCTGGCGCAGCTTGCGGACGATGTCCCCGTCGCCTTCGGGCAGGGTCTCCAGCAGGTGCCGGGACGCCGTCAGCAGGCCGAGACCGGCGTTCTCGGTCTCGACGGCGGCGACCCCGTGCATCCCGGTGCGGGTGGCGGGCGGCATCGACTGGTAGACCGAGGTGGCGATCAGCGGGTGGACGAACTCCAGCCGGCCACCCGGCGCGCCGATCAGCACCCCGTGCCGGCGCAGCTCCCGGACGGACTCGGCGGCGGTCTCCGGACCCTGGGCGCAGATGACGGCGGCGAGCTCCGGGCGGATGTCGGTGCCCAGCATGGACGCCGCCCAGGCGAACCTCATCGCCGTCGGGCCGATCTTCTCCAGCCAGTGACGGAGCGTCATTCCACGGGTCCCTGCCGCGAGTTCGCGCAGCAGGACGGTGCTCTCCTCGACGGGGTCGAGCCGCTGGTCGGCCACCTCGCGCAGCAGGGCGGTGGTCTCGTACGGGTTGCCGGCGGTGACCGCCCAGACGTGACGGCAGAAGGCGTCCTCCGCCTGCGCGCCGAGGGCGGCACGGACCAGCCGCGCGACCGAGGCCGGCTGGAGCGGCCGCAGTTCGTGCCGCCGGTCGGCCCTGGCGAGGAGACCACGCTGGAGCGTCAGGGCGTCGTCGGGGAACTCGTCCCGGCAGGCGAGCACCAGCAGCGCCGGCAGCTCCCGCGCGCCGACCGCGAAGCTCGCCAGCCAGCCGAGCGACTCCGGATCGGCCCAGTGCAGGTCGTCGACGATCACGGCCACCGGCGAGCGCCGCTGCACGAGGCGGGTGAGCACGAAGTCCAGCCCGTCCCGCACTCCCTGCGGATCGAGCTGCCCGCCCGGCGGCAGCAGCCCCACGGCCGGTCCGACGATGTCCTCCCAGGGCCCGAACACCTGCGCCCGCTCCCGGTCGGACAGCGCCGCCAGCACCGGCTGCAGCAGCTGGCGCACCACCCGGAACGGCTCGTGGCGCTGCCGCTCCCCGCCCCGGGCGAACAGCACCTCACAGCCCGCGCGCCGCGCCTCCCGTCGCACCTCGGTCAGCACCGCGGTCTTGCCCAGCCCGGCCGCGCCGGTGAAGACCAGCAGTTCCCCGAGCGCCGTACCGGCGACCGGCCGGGCCAGCGCCGCGACCGCCTGCCGGGCCGACCGGATCTCGGCCTCGCGCTCGTGCAGCGGACCGTCGCCCCGGCCACCCCCGGCCGCGGACTCCCCTTCGGCCACCGTCGCCCCCACTTCACGCCTCCACGACCGTCGTCACCAACGCCGAGGCTACTGCCGAACGGCCGGATCCGGTGCGGGCTTGACAATCCGCCCGTTCGGGGGAACGAGAGCCGGCCTCTCGCCGCCGCCGTACGGGGCGCCGGCGGGGCCCGGCCGGTCGCACGGACCACCTTGCGGGCATCAGCCTCCGGCGGCGCCCCCGGTCCCGTCACGTGGCACGGCGGCAAGGCGCACCTGCTCCTCCTCCACGATCCGCACCGCCAGGGACTGCTCCGAGACGTCCACGGCCTCCGGCGTCGTCTCCGCCACCTCGCTGCGCCGCGCGTACTCGTCGAAGATCCGGCTCTTCGCCCGCAGGATCTCCAGCATCCGCTGGTCGACGCTGTCGGCGGCGAGCAGCCGGTGCACCTGGACCCGCCGCAGCTGCCCCATGCGGTGGGCCCGGCCCACGGCCTGACTCTCCATGGTGGGTTTCACCTGCGGCTCGCACAGGATCACCACCGAGGCCGCCTGGATGTTCAGCCCCACGCCGCCCGCCTGGATCTGGGCGAGCAGCACCGCATGACCCGGCACCGCGGCGAACTGGTCCACCACGTCCTGGCGGCGCTCCGCGGCGAGGCTGCCGTCGATCGGACCGAACACCCGCCCGCCCAGCGCGTCCCCGACGGTCGCCAGCACCTCGCGGAAGAACGAGAAGACGACGGCCTTCCGCCCGTTGGCGGCGGCCTCCTCGACGATCTCCCGCAGCCTCTGCAGCTTCGCCGACCCGGCGGGGTCCGCGTACGCGGCACGGCGCATGGCCATGAAGTTGCCCTCGGCGACGGCCGCCCGGTACGCCGCGAAGTCGGTCGGCGAGAGGTCCTCCCACTCGTCGACGTGCACGACCTCGGGGAGCTCGGCGAGCACGTCCTGCTGGTTGCGGCGGAGATAGGCCGGCGCGACCGCCTTGCGGAACGCCTTCGGCCCCGCGGCGGCCGAACCGTTGTGGATCGTCGGCAGCAACTCGGGCCGCAGGTAGTGCACCAGACTGCGGAACTCCTCGACCCGGTTCTCCATCGGGGTGCCGGTGAGGAAGAGCACCCGCTCGACCCGGTCGGTCCACCCGGCCACCGCCTGCGAGCGCTGCGCCGCGTGGTTCTTGACGTAGTGGGCCTCGTCCACCACGACCATGGCCACGGCCAGGTCCGGAGCGACCTCCAACCGGCGCAGGCCGTCGAAGGTCACCACCGCGACGCCGCCCGCGTCGAGCCACTCGGCCAGGGCCGCCTCCCGCTCCTGCCCGTGCACCCGGTAGGCCCGCAGGGTGCTCCGCGACTCGATCTCCCGGGTCCAGTTGATGAGCACGCTCGCCGGACAGACGACCAGGAAGTGGCTGCTCCCCCGCGTCCGCAGGTGCGCCATCGCGGCGATCGCCTGGACGGTCTTCCCCAGGCCCATCTCGTCGCCGAGGATCACCCGCTTCTGCCGGAGCGCGAAGCGGGCGCCGAACGCCTGGTATCCGCGCAGCGAGACCGTGCACCGGCTGACGTCCAGGGGCTCGGCCCGGACCTGGTCGGACAGCTCCTCCGGCAGGAACCCCTCGGCGGCGTCGACCTCGGACGGACCCAGCTCGCCGATCGCGCTGAGCACGGCGTAGAACTCGGCCGAACGGTGCTCGAAGTCCGTCCACGCCTCGACCTCGGAGGCCGGCGGACGCAGCAGGTCCGCGGACGCCTGGGCGAACAGCAGCGGGACGGCCTGCTCCTCGAACTCGGCGAGCAGCTCGTCCAGCCGGTCGACCGCGAGCAGCGCCTCCTGCCTGCGCCGCCGCCCGGCGAACAGGCCGCGGACGAACCCCCGGGCCGGTCGCGCCGTGTCGACAAGCGCGGCGACCTCGTCGACGACCTGCCGTGCGACCCCGTCGGCACGGGCCGCCTCGGGCCCGGCGACGACCAACCGGTGCAGCGCGACGACCAGCGTCGTGCTCAGCGCGTCCTGGTCGTCCACGTCGAGCCGTACCGCGACCGTCCGCTCGGCCGCGGCGGCTATCTGCCCGGCGGCGGCGACGGTCTGCGCGGCCGTCTGCGCGCCGATGCCCGGGAGCAGCTGCAGCGAGTACACCGTGGCGTCCCGCACCTGTCCCACGGTCGTGATGCCGGCGGCCTCCAGCGCACCGACCCGCAGCCGGCCGTCCGTCACGTCCTTCAGCCGGGCGACCGGGATGGCGTCCAGCTCACCGCGCACCAGCCGCCCCCGCAGAGCGGCCACCGCCCGCCCCACCTCGTCCACGGCACCCCGGTGGTCGCCGACCACCACCCGCGCGGATGCGAGGAGCCGCTCGGCGTCCGCGACCACGACCCGGGGCTTCCGGTCTCCCCGCTGCCCACGCCCCACTCCCGGCTCCCTCCCTCGGCTCCACCACCCGGCACCTCTGCGGGTCCCCCATGATCCCACCCACCCCCGCGCGCCTTGCCTCCCTGCCCCCTCTCTCCCCACCGCCTCGCTCCCTCCGCCTCTCTGCCACCGCCCGTGGCTGCCGCCCGGCGTGACCGGCATTTGGCCGATGCCGTCGCGCGTCGACGCCGACCGCTGTCTAGCGTGGCGATCCGGGGGGGTACACGAAGCACTTCCGCGGGTCGGCACGACCGGTCCGGCCCGCCCTCCAGAAGGCAGTACGCATGAAGCTTCGGGCATGTTCCAGCACGCTGGCCGCCGCCGCGCTCACCCTCGCGCTGACCGCCGTCGCGTCCCCGGCGGGAGCGGCAGCGTCAGCGGGAGCGGCAAAAGCACCGCCGTTCCTGGACCGGCTGAACACCGTGTCCACCGTCGCGTCCACCGTCCCCGAGAACGGCGACGTGAACCCGTACGGCACGTTCACCATCCAGGAGAGCATCGGTGACCTGCACCGGGGCAACGTCCTGATCAGCAACTTCAACAACTCGGCCAACCTGCAGGGCCTCGGCACCACCCTGGTGCAGATCACCCCGGGCGGCACCCGCACCACGTTCGCCACCATCGACCCGGACCACCTCCCCGGCCCCTGCCCCGGCGGGGTCGGGCTCACCACGGCGCTGACGGTCCTGCCCGGCGGCTGGGTCGTGGTCGGCAGCCTCCCCACCGCCGACGGCACGTCGGCCACTGCCCAGGCCGGCTGTCTGCTGGTGCTCGACAAGCACGGCACGGTCCGCGAGACCATCGCCGGGGACGGCATCAACGGGCCGTGGGACCTGACCGCCGTCAGCTCCGGCGAGCAGAGCGAGCTGTTCGTGACCAACGTCCTCAACGGCACGGTCGCCGGCGGCGGCGCACAGGTCGACCAGGGCACCGTCCTGCGGATCACCCTGTGCACCGAGAAGGGCGACCTACCGCAGCGGATCGCCACCACCGAGATCGGCTCGGGCTTCCCCGAACGGACCGACCCGGCGGCCCTGGTGGTCGGCCCGACCGGCGTCGGCCTCGGCCACGACGGCACGCTGTTCGTCGCCGACACGGTGCTCAGCCGGATCACCGCGATCCCGAACGCGCTCACCCGCCAGGACAGCGCGGGAATCGGCCGGGTCATCACGTCAGGCGGCGCCCTCAACGGCCCGCTGGGACTGGCCCTCACGCCCCGCGGCGACATCCTGACCGTCAACGGCGGGGACGGCAACATCGTCGAGACCACCCCGGCCGGCCGTCAGGTGGCGGTCAAGCAGATCAACAACGAGGGCACCCCGCCCGGCGCCGGCGCGCTCTTCGGTCTCGCACTGGACCTCGACCAGGACGCCGTCTACTTCGTCAACAACGCCGACAACGCCCTCGACGTCCTGCACTGAGCGGCAGAATTCCTCGGGAAACGCAAAGAACCCCCGCCGGACAACCGGCGGGGGTTCTTCTCAAAATTTGTTCGGCGGCGTCCTACTCTCCCACAGGGTCCCCCCTGCAGTACCATCGGCGCTGTGAGGCTTAGCTTCCG